>JAXJWR010000297.1:0-6836 GCA_036307905.1 Acutalibacteraceae bacterium | reverse complement strand
GTGTACTAATGAACCCTTCGAGTATACCCCCTGCGCCGCCAGAAATGCCATAGAGCTTAAGCTTGAAGAAGGCGAAAGAAAATTTGCCTCTTTTGAACCATACACAGCAATGTACGTAGCGGTACTTGTTAAGTCGGGTTGTGTGAAGCTTAAGAATTTTTATATTCGTACATATGAGCGCACGACCAATAAGGTTAAAAAGTATAACGGAAACGATAAGGCTCTTGAACGGATTTATAACTCTGCAATTAGAAGCCTCAGTCATAATTCGGTTGATATTTACACCGACTGTCCCTCCCGTGAACGCGCAGGGTGGCTGTGCGATAGTTTCTTTGCAGGTAAAGCAGAGTTCGAGCTATTTGGAACCCATACGGTTGAAGATAATTTTCTTGAAAACTTTGTGCTTTTTCCGGGAAACGAACTTTTGCCGAAGGGTGTACTGCCTATGTGCTATCCTGCAGATATAAATTTCCCCGAGGACGGCGGATACATTCCACAGTGGAACCTTTGGTATATACTTCAGGTATTTGAATATTTGACCGTAAGAAATATAACTGCTGATAAAGAAAAGTTTAGAAAAAGCGTTTTAGGTGTACTAAACTTTTTTGCCCAATATGAAAACGCGGATGGGCTTGTAGAAAAACTTCCTTCTTGGAACTTTGTTGAGTGGTCCACCGCAAATGATTGGACCTGGGACGTTAACTATCCGACAAACTTTCTTTATTCAGAGGCACTTATTCGTGCGGGTAAACTGTACAACATTGATGAGCTGATGAAAAAGGCTGAACGTATTCGTCAAAAGACGATTGAGTTTTCCTTTAATGGTGAGTTCTTCTGTGACCACGCCGTAAGAAATTCTGAAGGCGTCTTAGAAAATCAGCCCCACGTCAGCGCTGCTGCACAGTACTATGCCGCCCTGTTTGGTGGCATTGATGTTTACGAAGAAAAGTATTCAATACTCCTTACTCATATAAGAGAAAACTTTGTGAACCTTAACAAAGAGAACATCGAATTTGTTCCCGTAAATGCCTTTATAGGCTTTTATTTGAGAATGGAATATCTTATGAGAATTGGTGAAAAAGAATTGCTTATACACGATATTAAGGACTTTTTTGCCGAAACGGTAATACATACAGATACTCTTTGGGAGCATAAATACCTAAGCGGAAGCCTTGACCACGGATTTTCGTCCTATGTTACACTTGCAATTAACTATGTGAGTAAATAGGGCGGCTATATAAAATAAGGCTTGACAATATCGATGATTATTGTGTATAATAATTCGGTAATTGTTAAAGACTTTGATCGAGTTTTAGTAGGCGACAGATGCTTCTTTCAAGAGAGCGGTGTTTGGTGTAAATCCGTAGGGAACTGTTGTCCGAATTTCGCCTCGGGAGTTGCCTTTGGAAACAAAGGATGTAGTTGCTGCATTAAAGCATTTAAAGTGGCGGTTATTACCGCAATTTGAGTGGTACCACGGAATTATTTTCGTCTCATACAATGTATGGGACGAATTTTTTATTATGGAGGTTTACAATGAACGAACAGCTTATTAAACTGCAGCAGCAGTTTGATGCCGAGCTTGCCGCAGTAAATGATGCTGCTGAGCTTGAAAACATAAGGGTTGCTTACCTTGGCAAAAAGGGAAGTATTACCGACCTGCTTAAGGGCATGAAGGACCTTTCTGTTGAAGAGAAAAAAGATTTCGGCCAAAAGGTAAATATACTTAAAAATGAGGCAACCGAAAAAATCGCTGCAAAAATGGTTGAACTCAAGGAAAAGGAAATTGAAAAAGAGATTAACTCAATGCCCGAGTTTGATCTTTCTATGCCTGCCGACCTAACTCGCGGCTCATATCATCCTATCACATTGGTTCAGCGCGAGTGCGAAAGAATATTTAAATCTATGGGCTTTGACGTTGAGGATTACAGCGAGGTTGTTACCGACTATGAATGCTTTGAAGCGCTTAATATCCCCAAGCATCATCCTGCCCGCGATATGCAGGATACCTATTATCTCGAAAACGGACAGCTTTTAAAGTCCCACACCTCTGCCGCACAGAATGCGATTTATAAGAAATATAAGGATGCGCTCTTTAATGAAGGCCGTCCTATCAAGGCTATTTTCCCTGGCCGTTGCTTCAGAAACGAGGCTACCGATGCCTGCCATGAAAACACCTTCTTCCAGATGGAGGGTGTAATGGTTGATAAGGACATTTCTATTTCCAACCTTATTTTCTTTATGAAAACAATGCTTTCCGAGGTGTTTAAGCGTGACGTTAAGGTTCGCCTTCGTCCCGGATTTTTCCCCTTCGTTGAGCCCGGATTCGAGCTTGACATCAGCTGCGCTATTTGCGGAGGAGAGGGCTGTCCTTCCTGTAAGCATAGCGGTTGGCTTGAGCTTTGTCCTTGCGGAATGATTCATCCCGAGGTGCTAAAGGCAGGCGGAATCGACCCCGAGGAATATACAGGCTTTGCCTTCGGCCTTGGTCTTACCCGTCTTGCAATGATGAAATACGGCGTTAAAGATATTCGCGACTTAAACGGCGGAAACCTTAAAACTCTCGCCCAGTTTACCGACGACGAATAAGAAAGGAGAGTGCCACTATGTTATTATCTATGAACTGGATTTCAGACTTCGTTGATTTTTCGGGTCTGGACAAGCTTAAGCTTATAAATCAGTTTTCTCTTTCCACAGCCGAGGTAGAAAACGAGATTTTTATGAAAGGCTCGGATATAAGCGGAATCGTTGTTGCCGAAATTATATCGGTTGAGAACCATCCCGAGTCTAAGAAACTTCACCTTTTAAAGGTTGATGCCGGCGATGGCAAACTTACCGATGTTGTATGCGGCGCTCCCAATGTTCGTGTGGGAATGAAAACGGCCTTTGCAAAGGTTGGTGCAAAAATAGGGGAGATTACTATTGCTCCCAGACCCCTTGCAGGTTTCGATTCCTTCGGTATGTGCTGTAGTGAAAAGGAACTCGGAATTTCGGAAGATAACTCGGGAATTATGGATATTGCCGAGGAGGTAAAAAACGGAACCGATATTAAGGAAGTTTATGAAATAGACGATATCGTGTTTGAGGTTGATAACAAATCACTTACCAATCGTCCCGACCTTTGGGGTCATTACGGTATTGCCCGTGAGTTTGCCGCATTGGCGGGCAGACCCTTAAAGCCTCTTGATACAGTTGACCTTTCTGCATATAACGATCTGCCTAAGGTAGATATGAAGATAGAAGATCCCTTGTGCCAGCGTTATTCCTGTCTTCAGGTTGAAAACATTACCAAAAATGTAAGCCCTGTTAATATGCGAATCCGACTTTACTACTGCGGTATGCGTGGAATAAATCTTCTTGCCGACCTTACCAACTACCTTATGCTGGAAATGGGACAGCCTATGCACGCATTTGATTCTCGCAAGGTGGAAAAGCTTCGCATTAAGCGTTTCAGCGAACCCTTTAAGTTTACAACTCTAGACGGAACCGAGCGTAATATCGACGAAAATACTCTTATGATCTGTAACGACAACACCCCTGTTGCCATTGCGGGAATTATGGGTGGACTTGATTCTGAAATTGTAGAAGACACTACTACCCTCACTCTTGAGTCGGCAACCTTCGATGCTGTATCTATTCGTAAATCCACCGTTCGTCTTGCACATAGAACCGATGCCTCACAGCGTTATGAAAAATGCCTTGATCCCGAGCTTACAGTTCCTGCGATAGCACGTTTTGTAAAGCTCCTTACCGATATCGACGGAAACGTTAAGGTAGTTTCCTCTCTTACCGACGAGTATGCTTTCAAATACGATACCGTAAATCTCGATTTCAATAAGGCATTTGTAAATCGTTATACAGGTATTGAAATTTCTAACGATACTATCGTTAAAACCCTTGAATCTTTGGGGTTCGGTGTAACCTTAAGCGGGGACGATTTCAGCGTGACCGTTCCCAGCTGGAGAGCTACCAAGGACGTAACAATGAAGGCCGACGTCATCGAAGAAATTACACGTATTTACGGTTATGATAACTTTGAAATACACACAGCATCTGCTCCCATCGCACCCGTTCGTCCCGACCTGCAGAAATCGGTTGAGGATAAGGTGAAGGACATCCTTGTTAAAAGATATTCCCTGCACGAGGTTCATTCCTACGTGTGGCAGTACTTCGACGAATATAAGGCACTGGGAATTGAAGTTGAGGATAACATAAAGCTTATCGGTGCTGTAAACCCCAATATTGAAACTATAAGAAGGTCAATAGTTCCCACCCAACTTTGTCAGGTTAAGTACAACACAGGTTACGCGACAGATTTCGGTGTTTTTGAAATCGGACGTGTTATCGAAGGTGTTGATGCAAATAACCTCTGTATCGAAAATAAGAAGCTTGCGATAACTCTTTTCAGCAAGACAAAATCGGTCGAAACCCTTTACTTTGAGCTTCGCGATATGCTTGCCGTTATTGCCGACGATACCAAGCACAAAGCTCTTTCCTTCGAAAAGAAGGAGGCTACTAAATCTTATCAGCATCTTCGCAATCTTAACACCATTATTTGTGATGGTAAGGCTGTGGGTGAAATCGGTATTGTTCATCCTACCGTATCTAAAAAAATTGATAAGAAAGCTTCCATCGTTTATGCAGAGGTAGATTTCAAAGAGTTTGCTTATATTGACAACGCAAGCATTAAGTATGAGGAGCCCGGTCGTTTCCCCGGAATGGAAATAGACCTTTCCTTCGTATCAAACACCTTCGCACCTATTGCAAACGCTATCCAAGCACAGCAGTGTGACCTTGTAAAGGGTGTAAAGGTTGTTGATATCTATACCGATGAAAGCGGTAAATCCATCACCGTAAGAATTGCATTTGCTCATCCGGAGCGTACCCTCACAGGTGAAGAGGTTAAGGTGGTTACCGATAAGGTGATTTCCGACCTTAGTGCCGAAGGTATTACTCTTAAAATGTAATTAGAAAAGCCGTGAACCCGGAGTTCACGGCTTTTACTATATCTGCGAAGGATTTTTCCCCGTTTCCCGCTTGTATACGGCAGAAAAATAACCCTGACTGCTGAAACCCAGCTCATCAGCAACCTCGCTTACTGTCATACCGCTTTGAAGCAAAGCGGTTGCACTTTTCATTTTTAGGCTTAAAAAGTATTTGTGTACGCTCATACCTGCATATTTACTGAAAAGTCTTTTAAGTCCCGATGTGCTGATATTTAGATGAAATGCCAGTTCGCTTACAGATAAAGAACTTTTAAGCTCGTCACGCATAAAGCTCACGGCTTTCTTAAATAGAAGCGATTCGGCTGTTTTCGGTGATTTGAGATTATTATCACTTTGCGAAAGAGAGAGAATTAGTTGTTCAATTAAAAGTGCAAACTCCTTGATTGAAGGTTGGTCATCCTTTATTTTGGAAAATAAATTTAGGAACTTATTTGTGTCTTGCTCTGCTATACCCAATAAATTTTGTTGAACACATTCAAGCACACGTTCTATAATACTGTGCTGATAATGATCGAGGTGTGCAACTCGATTTTGCATAATCTCACAAAGAGTCCCCACCATATTAAAAGAAAAAACTAAAAGGTCAGCACCATTTTTGTCGGTCACGTAAAATTTGTGCAGCTCCATGGGCTTATGGAAAATAATATCGCCTGTTGAAAGGTTGTGTATTCTTTCGTCTGCCGACACACAAACCGAGCCTTCTACAACGTAGAGACACTCCCAGAAGTCGTGCATTTCACCCAAGAAGTTATAATCTCCGTTGTAATGCTGATTATAAAGTGTATAAAATTCCGTAACTGTAATGGTATTCTCTACCTTAAAAGATTCCCAACTCATAATTCACCTGAACCAAAATTATATATATATGAACAAAATGCGTATTGATTTATGGTTTTAGACCGTATATACTGAGTTTATCATTAAAGATTATAAATGTAAAGGAGAAATTGCATGAAAAAGATAAAAGCTATACTTATCGGAGCAGGCGGAAGAGGTACTTGCTATACTTCGTATATGGCAAAAATGCCTGAAATGTTTCAGGTTGTTGCAGTCGCCGAGCCTATCGACAGCCGCCGTGAGAATATTCGTAAGGTTCACAACATTCCGGAAGAGATGTGCTTCACCGATTACAAACCTTTGCTTGAGTTGGGAAAAATTGTTGACCTTGCAATTATTGCCACAATGGATCGCGACCATTTCGAACCTGCGATGATGGCTATTGACCTTAAATATGACCTTCTCCTTGAAAAGCCCATAACACCCACCCCCGCAGAGTGCGTTAAGCTTACCGAAAACGCAAAGAAGAATAACGTACGCGTAGTTATTTGTACTGTTCTTCGCTATACTCAGATTTTCAATCATCTTAAAGAGATTATCGATTCAGGCAAGCTTGGCGAAATTATGAGCATAAACCACGAGGAATGTGTAGGTAACGTACATCAGTCGCATAGTTTTGTTCGCGGCAACTGGGGCAATAGTGAAAGAAGCTCTGTAATGCTTCTTCAGAAGTCCTGCCACGATATAGATATTCTTCAGTGGCTTCTGGGCAAAAAGTGTCTTAAAGTACAGTCATTCGGAACACTTTCTTATTTCGTCGAAAAGAATGCTCCCGCAGGCGCTCCCAATTATTGTGTCCAGGGCTGTCCGGCTGCAGAAACCTGCCCTTATAATGCTATAAAGCTTTATTATGACGATAAGGATAACGACTGGTTCCGCGGTGCGGCTACTCGCGAGGATAATCCCACAGACGAGCAGGTTATGAAAGCAATTTCCGAAACCCTTTACGGAAAATGTGTTTATAAGTGCGATAACGACGTTGTTGACCATCAG
>JAXJWR010000296.1:0-1647 GCA_036307905.1 Acutalibacteraceae bacterium | reverse complement strand
TTTCTGCCGTCTTCATAGTACTGTGTGCAAGCTTCTGTGGTTACGGTGAAGCCCTGGGGACCGGGAAGACCGATCTTGGTCATCTCAGCAAGGTTTGCGCCCTTACCGCCGAGGAGTTCACGCATGGAAGCGTCGCCTTCTTTAAAAAGATAGACAAACTTTTTGCTCATAATTTACCTCCTGAATTTTACGGATTTATCCGTTTTTTAACTGTTTTACCCGACGCTTTTTGGGTTTACCGCGTTAGGTATCAATTTACTATACCATATTTTTTCAAAAAAATAAAGAAAAATTTTTAAAAAAGACATACAAATTTTATTTTTTCTTCTGTTGCGTAATAGTTAATAGTGTACATAATTTTCTTTACTTTTTATATAAATACTGTTATAATAAACTCCAGAATATTACATATATGGAGGACACCCACGTGACCAAAAAACTTTTGGCCCTTGCCCTTTCACTTGTTCTGACGGCAAATATTGCCGCCTGCAACTATCACGACAACGAAGAGTCTTCTTCACAGCCACCTTCATCCGCACCCTCATCCTCTGATGTCGCTTCTTCCGATAACGCTTCTTCGGAAGAGAGCACCATTTCCTCTTCCAAGCCTTCGAGCGGAAGACCCAACATCGACGGCTCTCAGGACGGCTTTAAAAACAACATACCAGAACCCGAGCCCGAAAAACCCGATGACGATTCCGACAAGGACGGCGGCAGTGTCAACGACCAATTTGAAGGACAGGTCGTAGTCGTTCCCGAGCTCACCTTGGCGGCCGGCAAGACGGTTAACGTCAGCGGGCAAAACGCCTTCACCTACAAGACTGCAACCTGGAACGGACCTAAGGGATATGCTTTGGTAATTCCCTACGGTGATGCGGAGGCCCGCAGAATCGCCGAGCTGGTGCGCAACTATTTCTACTATTCCACCGGCACCAACCTCAACATCTCCTACGACACGGTTCTTACCGAGGGCGAAAAGGAGATCCTTGTGGGCAAAACCAACCGCAAAGACAGCAACAAAAATCTTAAAGAAAACGAGTTCAACGTTCGCGTGAGCGGTAAAAAACTCATTTTCGAGGCAGGCCACAACGCCACCCTCGAAACCGCAGTACACCGCTTCTTCGGCATCGGCATTAGCGAAACCGTTGTCCCCACCTTCACCTGTAAAAACGACTTCACCTCCACCCTCTCCTTCCTTTCGGGTTATCAGTACGTTTGGGGAGACGAGTTTGAAGGCAATGAGCTCGACTTTACCAAATGGAGTCTCGACCAGAAGATGGGTGGTTTCAAAGACCTTCAGGTCAGCACAGGCAGAGACGTTATCAAGGTTGGCGACGGCCGACTCACCCTTTCGGCAATTCATAAGCCTAATGCCTCAAAGCCCTACGTCGTTCCCTGCTCCACCACCACAATGCGCCATATGAACTTTATATACGGCTATTGTGAGATCCGTGCAAAGGCGCCCTTCTACGCCGGTGTTTGGCCCTCCTTCTGGACCCAGTCCACCGACGTTGTTTCCTCTAAGTATGGTGTCTACCGTACAAAGAACTATTTTGTCGAGGTCGACGTTTTCGAGGTCTTTGGCAACAAAAACACCGTTGTTCCCAACCTCCACAAGTGGTATGACAAAAACTATTACAACTATGA
>JAXJWR010000295.1:0-11243 GCA_036307905.1 Acutalibacteraceae bacterium | reverse complement strand
GGTAAGGCACAGGCGGCACTTATGCTGGCACTTTCCACAAGCCCAAAATATCTTCTTCTGGACGAGGCTTTCGACGGACTCGACCCGGTTATGAGAAACGTTCTTAAAGCCCTTCTGATAGACGGAATCGAGAACACCGGGATGACCGTTATAATCGCCTCTCATAATCTTCGCGAGCTGGAGGACCTTTGCGACCACGTTGCCCTTATACACGAAGGAAAGCTGATTTTCAGCAACAGCCTTGAAGAGGTCAAGTCCAGCATCCATAAGGTGCAGGTAGCCTTTAAAACCCAGATTCCCGAAATTAAATTTACCAAGCTTAATATCGTAAAATGCAAAAAAACGGGCTCTCTTATGCAGATGATAATCACAGGCGACGAGGAGGAGATTCTTTCTCATTTAAATAGCCTTGACCCTGTATTCTGCGAAATAATCGAGCCCACACTTGAAGAAATATTTATCTATGAAATGGAGGCGGTCGGCTATGACGTTACAAACATCCTCAGCTAAAAGCCATCCCGTAAGCAATTTTCTGTGGTTCACCCTTAAAAAGCAGACACCCATAACCTTGCTGGCCACTGCATTTATTCTTATGCTCTGCCCCGGGATGCTTTTTAAAGAGATTTTCGATTCTTACGAGCATAATTACGGGTCGAATACCATCCAACTAATTTCAGGCGATCAGGCCTCCTTTGGACTTCTCATATATATTGCAGGCCTTGCGGTAATGTTTTTACTGCTTCTCATAAATTTTGGTTTTCTCTTTTCTAAAAAGAGCTCCGATATGTATCAGGCCCTGCCCGTAACCAGAAACGAAATGCTGGTTGTGCGTGGATTTTCCTCCTTTGTAGGTGGGCTTTTTGCGGCAACCTTGCCCTATGCGGGTATGGGAATTGCAGGCTGTATGCCCTACGTGGAAGGTATGGGCATAGCACAGTATATAATCGGTTATCTTCTCCTGGTACTGTTTATTGCTATTTCTACAGCAATTACCACCCTCATAATAATTTGCTGCGGCGGTTATTTCGATACCTTTGTGGCTTTAGGAAGCGTTACCCTTTTTCCAATAGTGCTTATGGCCATATTCTTTAACGTTACCGAAAGTATTGCCACAGGCATTACCTTCGGCCCTAATCCCATAGTGTACACCTCTCCGTATCTGTATATGGGCAGCAGCCTGTATTCGTATTTACTGCCCGACTATTATACCTTTTATCATTTTAATTCATCTGCTCCCATAACCGTTTGGGGAATAATTTTCCTGGTTGTCTTAGGTTGCTTGGCCGCCTTTGCCGCATCTAAGCTTTACGGTCGCCGCAAAAGCGAAAAAGCCGGGGAGGCCTATGCCTTCAAATTCGTTTCTGCCGCTATAGGAATTATGGTGTCGGTTGCAGGCGGATGGATAATCGGCTGGATTTTCTCGGACAACTCCAACGGATTATCGGCAGCCTTCTGGCTCTTCTTCATAATCGGCGCCCTGCTTTCCTCCATGACGGTGGGTGTAATAATGTCCCGCGGCTTTAAAACGGTAAAAAGCTCACTAATACGGGGCGGGGTCGCATCAGCCCTTGCGCTGGTATTGACCGTTACCGCAGTTTTTTCTGCCATGGGAGCAGAAACCTACGTTCCAAACCCCAAGGGTGTAAAGGCTGTCGGTGTCGACCTCATTTACAAAGAAGACGTAGTTATTAAAGATAACCCCGAAATTATTACCGACATTCACAAAACAGTGGTGAAAAACATTAAAGAGGGCAAAAACTATGCCGACGAGGAAATGTCACCCCTCCTTCGCGGAGTATCGTCCATAGGATTTACCTATCGTCTAAAAAGCGGTATTATCGTAGAAAGAGAATATTCTGCCCACTACTATGCGGGAGATAAATCTCTTTACGAGCCCTATCTTAAATATCTTAAATGCGATGAGCGGCTCACTGCATTGAAGCGTTGTTTTGAAAGCGAAAGAGAGAGCGGTAGAGTAGGCATCAGCTATTATCCCGAAAACGCAACAGATAAAGAGTACACCGCCGACCTCACACAGGAACAGGCAAACAAGCTTTACGAACTTTATAAAAGCGAAATTGAAGAACTGACCACGGCCGCCTTCGATAAATCGGTTTTC
Organism: Acutalibacteraceae bacterium; assembly: GCA_036307905.1. Taxonomy (GTDB): domain Bacteria; phylum Bacillota; class Clostridia; order Oscillospirales; family Acutalibacteraceae; genus SFWF01. Next base: position 9,124 of record JAXJWR010000295.1, on the reverse strand, counting down.
AAAATTCATATAAGCGGTGAAGTATATGTGACCCTGCTTATCCCTGAGGACTGCACCGCCACCCAAAGCTACGTAAAATCCTTCCTCTTTCCCGAAGAACCATAACTGTTTTTGTCATTCTGAGGAACAGCGTGACGAAGAATCGCAAATTAAAAGCCTTGTCAACCTTGACAAGGCTTTTTTATGTGGTAAAATCAGTTTGGTGATGTTTTTGTTAAAATTTTTCAAAAAAAATGAAACCATAAATGCAAAAAAACTTAAGAATCTAATGGGTGAAGGTGTATCGGTATATACCTTTCGTAAAATTGATTCCACCAACAGCGAGGCCGCAAGAAGGCTGCATAAAAGCACAAGTCTTCCCGCCCTCTTTGTTACAAAGCATCAAACGGCAGGCAGAGGCAGGAGGGGGCGCTCCTTCTATTCAAAGGGCGGCCTTTATATGAGCCTTGCAATAAAGCAGGAAATAGGCAACACCGTAACCCTTACAACGCTGGCTTCTGTGGCTGTGGCTCAGGCGATAGAAGAACTTTGCAGGGTAAACGTTGGCATAAAATGGGTAAACGACCTTTATCTTGAAGGCAAAAAAATATGCGGAATCCTTTGTGAAAACATCTGCGACCCTATAACGGGAGAAGGCAAGGGAATAATAATCGGCATAGGCATAAACCTTAACGTGACCGACTTCCCCGAAGAACTTAAAAGCGTAGCAGGCAGCCTTTTATCTAAAGAATTTTCTGCAGAGCAGCTTTGCGCAAAAATAACCGAGAACATAATTTTTCTGCTTAATAGCCCCTCCGACGTTATTGAAAACTATAAAAAACGTTCGGTAGTATTAGGGAAGGACATAACCTACGAGCAAAACGGCATAAAGCATTTCGCCAAAGCCCTGGATATAGACCCTTTAGGAGGACTTGTTGTACAAAAAACAGACAGCACCACCGAAACCCTTTTAAGCGGAGAAATAACGGTAAGATTTTAAAGTAATAATCACCAATTTACAGAGGCAAAAATTGTATGTATTGCCACTTTAAGTTGGTGGTTATTTTTGTTATAATTATCGTGTATAAATATTTACAACCGAAAGGAAACAGTTTGTATGGAACAGTTAAAGCAACTGAAAAAATTCCAAAAGCCGCTGGCTATAATTCTTGCTTTTGCACTTATTATATCCTGCTTTGTCATTCCCGGCACGGTACAGGCCGGCGAAGATGTACAGGCTTATTGGACAGGCGAAAGAATTAAGCCCACCAAGGGAAGCGGAACTCTTGCTGACCCATGGCGTATCGAAACGGCCGAGGAATTCGCCTATATGATGCTTGATGCACACGGCGGCGATGGTTGGGAAAAGAACGCCGTATACAGCCTGATGAATGATATTTATTTAAACGACATCAGCAAAATAGACTGGATAACAGGCGAAGTGTCCGACGATTACCTACCCAATATTTGGGAACCCACCTATTTCTCGGGAATGATTCAGGGTAACGGACACATGGTATACGGTATGTATATCGAAAGAAATCCCGAAAAACACGTTGAAACCTTCGGTGGCGAAACCGGTGCGGCCCTTATTGCCGAAAACTGGTCGCATAAGTGGATACAGATAACCGATATGGGAATGGACTGTGTATACGTCAATTCTCCCAATGTTTCGGGTGTTTTTGTTGCTTGCGCCAACGGAAGTCCCAGCACAAATCCCAGAATTATGATGGACGGCTGCTATATCGGTGAACGCGTTACCGTTAAAGGTTTTGCCGCAGGCGGATTTTTCGGCGGCAGTTCGGGTGCTAACTTCCTTCCGAGAATAAAAAACTGTGCTTCTCTCACCACCGGTTATTACGACTACGACAGCAATGGTAACAGACGTTACAAAGCCGGAGCCATTCTTGGCGACGTTTGGGGCGTCAACGATGAAGAGGTTGATAACTGTTACGCCCTAACCAAGATTTTCGGAAACAGCGAACCTCTCGGTTCTTGTACCAATAATTATTCTTTGGTGAAAAACGGCGATAACGTCACCGTTATATCGGTAGCCAATATGCAGGGTCTCGACGTTCTTACAAACGAAGCTAAGATGCCGAATCTCGGTGGTGCCTTTACCCCTACCGAAGCCTTCCCCATTCCTACCGCTATCTACAACACCATGAACTCCGAAGAGGAAGAGCCTCTTGCTGTTTGGAACGGTAAAACCGTTGCCCCCACCAAGGGAAGCGGAAGCCTTGCCGACCCCTGGCTTATCGAAACTCCCGAAGAGTTTGCTTATATGATGCTCGAGGCAAACGGTGGAGATAACTACGATGTAAATGCAACATACAAACTTATGAACGACATCTATCTTAACGATGTCAATAAAATCAACTGGTCTACGGGAAAGGCCGTAGACGGATATACCCCCAATGCTTGGCAGCCCGAGGTGTTTTCGGGAATAATTTTAGGTAACGGTCATACCGTGTACGGACTTTATATCGAAAAAAGTCCCGAAACCTATACAGAAGACTGGGGCGGAGGCACAGGTGCCGCGCTTATTTCCGAAAACAGGGCGAATAAGTGGATACAAATAACCGATATGGGAATGGACTGTGTTTATGTAAATTCTCCCAGTGTAGCCGGTGTATTTGTTGCCGGTATGAACAACGGCAACAACGACAACGTACAGTTTAATTTCAGCGGTTGCTATATAGGAAGTAACGTTACTGTCAGGGGCTTTGCCGCAGGTGGCTTCGTAGGCGGCGGATTTGGAATCAGGGCTCGTATAAGCATCAAAAACTGTGCATCCCTTACCGCTAGCTATAATGATAACGGCCGTGGTAAAACCGGACTTATCGGTGACGTATGGGGAGTGGGCAACGATAGAATCGATAATTGCTACTCTTTAACAAATATTTACGGTAACAATCCTCCCGAAGGCTCTCTTACCAACAACTATTCCGCAACACAGTCGGGCACAGGTGTAACAAAGCTCGACGCATCCAATATGAAGGGCACAGACGCCCTCGATTCTGCCACCAAAATGGCAAACCTCGGCGCAGGCTTTGTAGCCACCGAAGAATTCCCTTATCCCGCAGGCTTCTACGGCACCCTCATTGAGGATACCAGTGTTGCAGGCCAAATTTGGAACGGAAAAACCACTCCCGTTGCAAAGGGCGAGGGAACGGTTGAAACTCCCTATGAAATCGAAACCGCAGAGCAGCTGGCATATGTAGTATCCACCGGCGGCGGTGCAAACTATAAGCTTATGGCCGATATCTACCTTAACGATTGCGATAAGATAGATTGGTCAACAGGTACTCCCGTAGAGGGATATACCCCCAACCCTTGGTATTATAACACCGCTTTCAGCGGCACTATCGACGGAAACGGCCATATGGTTTACGGCCTCTATTATGTCAATACTGCCGAAAAATCCTGGGGCTTTAGCGGTGCCGCGCTTATTCCTACCATTGCAAACGGCAAGACTGCAACACTTAAAAATCTGGGAATCGATAAGGCCTACATAAACGCTCCCCAGGCAGTAGGCGGACTTTTCGGAAGCAATAAGGAATACGGTTTTGCCGAAGCAGAGCAGTGTTTCCTCGGCGCAGATGTAACCCTCATCGGCTACGAAACAGGCGCATTCCTGGGTCTCGATACAGGTAAGTTCCGTTTCAATAATTGCTATTCTCTTGCAAATATCGTAAGAGGAATTCCCGGCGATGCCGCTTGCGACATCGGACTGTTGGGCGAGTTTTACACTTGGCCTTCCGGAAATACCGACGTTGCAAATTCCTCTGTAACCAACTGCTATAATGCAAATTGCGGCGGCTCCACAAAGGCTGCTCCCGGCAAATGGGCAAACGTTTATACCGTATCAAGTGCCCGCTTCGGTACGACAATTACTGCTAACCAGATGCAGGGCACGATTTTCGGAACCAATCGTCTTGCTCTTACAGATGCCTTTATGGCTACCGAAACCTATCCCGTACTCAAGGTGTTCTCCGGCAACAAGAAAACCACTTGGGACGGACTGGCTTACGGTTTTGAAAAGGGCGACGGCAACTCGGCCGAAACCGCCTACGAAATAACAAACGCAGGTCAACTGGCCTATGCTGTTGCTATCGGCGGTGGAGAAAAGTTCTATAAAATAACCGGCGATATTTATCTTAATGACGTCGAATATATCGATTGGTCCACAGGTAAGGTTAAGGAAGGTGTAGAAAACTATATCGAACCTATCTCCTGGTTTACCGCAGTGACCGCAGACGGAGTAACCTATAATAGCGCCTACGGAACACAACTTTACTTTGTGGGCACTGTTGAAGGAAACGGCAACACCGTATACGGACTTTTAAACGAAAACGACGGTGTTTCTACCATCGGCGGTCTTTTCCCCGCAGCTAAAAATACCGTAGTTAAAAACCTTAAGATTTCCCATTCGTATATTGCTTCGGGACGTTTCGGCGGAGCCTTATCGGGCTTCTTTGCCGGAAGTGTTGAAAACGTTATCGTAAACGATGCCGTATATGTTTACGGATATGAATCCATAAATCACGAGTCCAGCTCGGTGGGCGGAATTTTAGGTTATACGTCAGGCGTACAGCTTAAAAACTGTGCATTTACAGGACACATTTCCGCAACCTCCGCAGTAAACCATGTTTACTCCCTTGTGGGAACCTCCTGGGCAACCGTGGTAAAGGCTGAAAACTGTTTCGGTTTAGGCCGTCAGCCCTATACCGTTTCTGCTCCCGCAAAGCAGTTCGACACACAGGCTGCCGCTATCGAGTATTATAGCGGACTTTACGGTGCAACCAACATTTACACAGACACCTATGCAAAGGCTAATGCTATCAGCTACACCTACGGTGCAAATAAAACTAAAGGCACCTACACCGCATTTACCTTCACCAAGCTCGAAGGTTCAGCAATGAAGGGTGAAAATGCTCTCAGCAATATGCCTGCTCTCGATAAGAATATATGGTGTGTCACTGACAACTATCCCACCATCGTAAGATTTACTATTGCCGACGGCGATGTTGACGGCGACGGCATAGGTGCTACAAAGCACGATGCAGAAATCGTACGAAAAGCAATCCTCGAAAGCACCACCTCCTTCGAAACACAGATTCTCGGCAACGCAACAACAGGAATCTGCGACCTTGTAAAGCTTCACATCTCGAAGCCTCTATACCACGAAGAGGAAGCGGTTTATACATTTGCTCCCTGGAGCGGAATGAATGGCGCCGTCATTTATTATATGATGGGCGACCAAAGGGTTACCTTTGCGGCCCAGCAGCTTCAGAAAGCCGCATCACAGCGCGGTGACAAGGCCACTATCAGAGAAGGCCTTTCAATAGGAGGCTCTGTATTCCTTTACATTGATGAGTCTATGGGACCTGCAGAGTTCAAAACCGAAACAGCAGGTAAGAGCATCGTAATTTCTGCAGGCAGCGAAAACGCTCTTTACTGTGCTGTACAGCGTTTCGGAAGCCACTATACCAACGAATACGCACCTCTCGTCTGCGGTGCATCCGATTACGATGAAAGTATAACACTGTCTTCGGGCAACACCTACTCTCTCGTTTGGAATGACGAATTCTACGGAAACACTCTCGACAAAAATAAGTGGGTCAACTCTATAAACAGAACCAAGATGAGCGGTTTTGCCGATCTTAAACTTCTCGATACCGAGGAGGCTGTATTCGTAAAAGACGGTAAGCTTACCCTCAGAGCAATGGAGTACACCGATCCCAACGATGAAAACATAAAATATGCCGTTCCCGCATCGGTACATACTCAGGGCACAATGGAATACCGTTACGGCTATGCCGAAATCTATGCCAAGGTTCCCTTCAAAATAGGCACATGGCCCTCCTTCTGGGCGCAGTCTTCCGGCATCCTCGGCGGACGTCAGCACTTCGAATACGGCGTAGAGGTTGATATTTTCGAAATTTTCGGTAATGAAAACACCGTAGTTCCCAATATCCACAAGTGGTATCAAACTTACGACTATAATACTAATCACAACCAAAATACAACCGGTGGAACCCCCAATCCAAACGGTGGCACCTACGGTCATACCCAGCTTTCTAAAAAGGATACCTACAAGTTTACGAACTATGCAAACCTCAGCAACGAGTTCCATCTTTACGGATTTGAGTGGACCCCCACCGAGATGTCTATGTATGTGGACGGATACCTTTATGAAACCATTGATATTGTAAATTCTTACGATAAGTACGATAATATGGATGGCTTCCAGGATCCTCTCTTCCTCATATTTAACAACCACCTCTTCACACCCGAATCGACTTACAAGCCTAACCTAATAACCGGATACGAGAAGGAACATCTCCCCTCCGATTATGAAATCGACTGGCTCAGAATTTACCAGAACAACAACGTTTCCGGTAGCCAGGTTTATACAAAATAATGAAAAATACCGAACGGATTTCTCCGTTCGGTATTTTTTTTACTTATCAGTTTTTTCATCCTTTAGCTTTGGAATAAACTTTTCGGCAAATTTGCCCTTGCCTCGGTTTTTAATATAGAAAAAACCAATTATGCTGAACACAACCGCTCCAACAAAATTAACAAGCAGGTCCTTCATAGTATCTAAAAGTCCTATGTCGATGTACCCTTTTACAGGAATGACCTGACCGTTTAGCGAAAGCTCGGTAATATTTCCGAAATGAACTGTGCGGTTTGTTTTTGTAGCATCCAGGGCTACGCTGTAAAGCTCGTTAACAATAAAATCCTTTTGCATATCGGTGTGAAGCAGCATGTCGCACCCAAATTCTAAAAACTCCCATAAAACGCCTATGGTCATGGAAAAACAAAAGGCAACTACCGAAACAAAGATAGGCGAAAGGCTGAACTTGATGTTTTTGTTCTTGTTAAGCAGGTCTACAAGGGCAAATCCTACTGCCCCGCATATAAAGCCGTTAACCGTATGAAGCAGAGTATCCCAATGGGGGACTCTCACGTAAAAGTACCCGATTTCTCCAAGTATTTCGGCGCTGAATATAAATAGCAGTATAATTATTTCCAGCGCAGACGGCAGCTCCAGATTAAATGCCCTTTCTATAACGGCGGGCAGCAAAAACAAAATTAGTGTAAGTCCGCAAAGGTAGGCCGTTTCAAAATCATTCCTCAGCAAAGCTACCACTAAAGCCGCCACCACAATCAAACGTAGTATAACGTAAACAGCAAAGGTGCTTTTGTTGCTTTTTATAGTATCTTTAAATGTCTTTAGTTTTTCTTTTCCCATATAATACCACCTCGTTTTCATCCTATCACCCTTTTATTAAAAAAGTATTAAGAACTTGATATACTTTTATGAATTTGATATACTAATCTTAAAGATATATGGAGGCGATAAAGCATGAAAAGTAATTACTCGGCAATGACCGAAGCCGTTATTAAAGAAAACACGGCCTCGGGAAAAAAACCGAAGCTGCTGCTTCAGGTTTGTTGCGCCCCCTGTTCCAGCTATGTTATAGAATATTTAGCCTCTCATTTTGATATTACGCTTTATTATTATAACCCAAATATTTCGCCAAAAAGCGAATATGAATTTCGTCTTGCGGAGCTTCACCGTTTTACTGCAGAATTTCCTCCCGCAAAGGAAATTTCTTTTCTAGATGCCGACTATAATCCCGAGGAGTTTTTAAAAATTTCAAAAGGACTGGAGCATTTGCCCGAAGGGGGAGAGCGCTGCGAAAAATGCTATCGTCTCCGCCTGGAGCAAACCGCACTTAAAGCCAAAGAACAGGACTTCGACTTTTTTACAACCACCCTTTCAATAAGCCCCTATAAAAACGCAGAGTGGCTTAACGCTATCGGTGCGGAGCTTTCTGAAAAATACGGAGTTCATTACCTCTTTTCCGACTTTAAAAAGAAAAACGGCTATAAACGCTCCATAGAGCTTTCGGCAGAGTATGGCCTCTACCGTCAGGATTATTGCGGATGCGCCTTTTCAAAGGCCGAGTCCGAAATACGCAGACTTGAAAAAAGTAAAGAATAATGATATAATTATATGAAGTATTATACGGAAAGCAGGTAACCTTTTTATGAAACGCTTTTTCTCCGATATAAGTAAATTCAAAAATTACGTAGAATATTCGGCCAGGTCAGAGCTCAAGGCTGAGGTGGCCGGTTCCTTTTTAAGCTGGCTGTGGTGGTTTTTAGATCCGCTGCTCTTTATGCTGGTTTATTCATTTCTCGCACTTATTATCTTTAACGGAAGAGAACCGCATTTTACGGTGTTTGTTTTTATCGGTCTAAATATCTGGCAGTTTTTCAGTAAAATGGTAAAAACCAGCGTAAGATTGGTGGCCGGAAATAAGAATATTGTAACCAAGGTATACGTCCCTAAGCATATGTTCATACTTTCAAAAATGTGTGTACACGGATTTAAGATGTTTGTATCCTTCCTGCTGGCAGCAGTATTTCTTATTATTGACGGAATTTTCTTTGAACCGGTCCATATAGGAATTTACATTCTTTGGACAATTCCGCTTTTCCTACTGCTTTTTGTGGGAACCTTTGCGGTTTGCCTTTTCATAATGCATTTTGGTGTCTTTGTGGAAGACCTGACAAACGTCATAACCGTTGTTTTACAGCTTGGATTTTATGTTTCCGGCGTATTCTATTCCATCGAAAATCGTTTGGGAGCTAAGTATGAATGGGCATCAAACCTTCTTGTGAACTGCAATCCCGTGGCCCTTATAATGACCGATATGCGCAGTGTAATAATCGGTGACGGAAGTATGCACTACTTATCGCTTGCCATTTGGAGCATTGTTTCTGTGGTGGCCGCAATACTGGGAATAAAGCTTATCTATCAGTTCGAAAACAGCTACGTTAAAATAATTTAAGGAAGGGAGAATAACTATGGCAGAATCCGTAATTTCGGTACAAAATGTCAAAATTCGATACAGATTTCTTAAAAAGATTTCCCTTATAAAGTCTATGTTCTCCCTCAAAAAGTTTGCCAAAACCGAGTATTTCGAGGCGGTTAAGGGCATCTCCTTCGAGGTAGAGAAGGGACAAATACTGGGTATAGTAGGCAAAAACGGAAGCGGAAAATCAACCCTACTCCGCGCTATCGCAGGCATATTTTCTCCCGACGAGGGAACTATCGACCTTC
>JAXJWR010000294.1:0-6557 GCA_036307905.1 Acutalibacteraceae bacterium | reverse complement strand
TGGTGATGATGGTGGTGATGTCCGCACTCGGGGCAAACGTCCTCTTCCTCCATTTCGTGCAGATGGTGGGCAAGGGTATTTTTGTTTTCGGTAGCGGCAAGAATCTGAGCGCCTGTAAGCTTGTCCCAATCGGTGGTAACGATGGTGGCAGTCTTATTATGCTCACGAAGAAGGTGTATACAGCGGTGGAGCTTTTCTTCATCCATTCCTGCGGTATGGCTTAAAACAATTGCAGAAGCGTGCTCTACCTGGTCGCAGAAGAATTCACCGAAGTTTTTCATATAAACCTTGCATTTTTTAGCATCAACAACGGTGGTAAAGGCATTGAGCAGAGCGTTTTCGTTGTCGATTCCCTTCACGGCGCGGATAACGTCGGAAAGCTTGCCTACTCCCGAAGGTTCAATAATAATGCGGTCGGGAGAATATTCCTCAAGCACCTTTTTAAGCGCCTCGGCAAAATCGCCTACAAGGCTACAGCAGATACAGCCCGAATTCATTTCGGTTATTTCAATTCCTGCCTCCTTAAGAAAGCCGCCGTCGATACCGATTTCGCCAAATTCGTTTTCGATAAGAACTACCTTTTCGGAAGTATAGGCTTCGCTTATGAGTTTCTTTATGAGTGTGGTTTTTCCCGCACCGAGAAAGCCTGAAAAAATATCAATTTTAGTCATTTTAATACTCCTTACTTTTTACATATTGCCTCGACGCGGTAAATAGGTTGACCGAGGCTTATAAATCTTTTTTCGTATTCGGTTATTATATTGCCCTCAAAGTCGCTTTTGTGCAGGTCGAGGGATATGTTTTGCATTGTAAAGCCCAGTTCAGAATATCTTTCGAGAGAGTATTCGAAAAAGTGCATATTGTCGGTTTTTTGATGTATTTCACCGCCGCTTTTAAGTATCTTTTTATACATTGGTAAAAAGATGGGTGACGTAAGGCGGTGCTTTGCATATCGAGCCTTAGGAAAGGGGCAGGAAAAGTTAAGATAAATTCTATCAACCGAGTTTTCGGGAAAATATTTAAGCAGATACTCGGCTCCCGTTACCATAAAACGAACGTTTTTAAGTTCTGCATCCCGTACTCTTTCGCAGGCGAGAACCGCAACGTCATCGCAGACCTCGATAGCAATATAATTTATATCGGGATTTCTTTTAGCAAGTTCGCAGATAAATTGGCCCTTGCCGCACCCGATTTCGAGATGGAGGGGATTTTTGTTTTGAAAAATTTCTTCAATACCGTAATACGCCGGATTTGACTCTGCCCTGCGATAATCGGCTTCGTGCTCTGCCAAGGGCAGTATAAGCTGACTACAGGCCGCAAGACGGTCGGCCGCGTGTTTTTTCTTTCTCATTCTCATAACGTTACTTCCCTACTATGTTTTTCTAAACAATTATTTTATCACATATCAGAGAAAAAATCTATAACAAAATACAAAAAGCCGAGAGTTTTTCACTCTCGGCTAATTTGATTACTTTGCGTAGTCTACAGCACGATTTTCGCGGATGACGTTTACCTTTATCTGTCCGGGATAGTCGAGCTCATTTTCGATCTTGTTTGCGATGTCGCGGGCAATAATTACCATTTGGTCATCACTGATAACCTCGGGCTTAACCACAATTCTAACCTCGCGGCCTGCCTGGATTGCGAAAGAGTTTTCAACGCCTGTGAAGGAATTGGCGATTTCCTCAAGTTTTTCAAGACGCTTGATATAGCTTTCGATATTCTCGCGGCGGGCTCCGGGACGGGCAGCAGAAATAGCGTCGGCTGCCTGAACAATGCAGGCAATAACGGTTTTAGCCTCTACTTCACCGTGGTGAGCGTGGATAGCGTGGATAACATCCTCGTTTTCCTTATACTTCTTGGCAACCTCAACACCAAGCTGAATGTGGGTTCCCTCCTGCTCGTGGTCGATAGCCTTACCGATATCGTGAAGGAGACCTGCACGCTTGGCAAGGGTAACGTTTTCGCCCAGCTCTGCAGCAATTATGCCGGAAAGATGGCAAACCTCAAGAGCGTGGTTTAAAACGTTTTGACCATAGCTGGTTCTGTAATAAAGCTTACCAAGAAGTTTAACAATCTCGGGATGAAGGTTATGTATGCCAGCTTCAAGCATAGCACGTTCGCCTTCGCGCTTTATAGTGTTGTTTACGTCGTTTTGAGCCTTGGTTACCATTTCTTCGATGCGGGCGGGGTGAATACGTCCGTCGGTTATAAGCTTCTCAAGAGCAAGACGTGCCACCTCGCGGCGGATAGGATCAAAGCTGGAAACGGTAATTGCCTCCGGAGTGTCGTCGATAATGAGGTCGACACCGGTTGCAGTTTCGAGGGCGCGGATATTGCGTCCTTCACGGCCGATTATACGGCCCTTCATTTCGTCGTTGGGAAGAGGAACTACCGATACGGTAACTTCGGAAGAATGGTCGGCAGCACAACGCTGAATTGCACGGGAAAGAATTTCGCGGGCAATGGTGTCAGACTCTTCCTTGGTGCGCTGTTCAAACTCGCTGATTTTAACAGCCTTGGCGTGGGTAAGCTCGCCGTCGAGAACAGAAAGGAGATATTCCTTGGCCTGTTCTTTAGAGTAGCCGGAAATTCTTTCCAGCATTTCGAGCTGACTGCGCTTAATCTGTTCGCTTTCTTCGAGCTTGGCCTCAACCTCTTTTACGCGCTTTGCAAGGTTTTCTTCCTTAACTTCAAGATTGTCGATCTTTTTGTCGAGGGTTTCTTCCTTCTGCTGCAGGCGACGCTCCTGACGCTGAACCTCGCTTCTTCTTTCGCGAAGGTCACGGTCGGTTTCGGTGCGAAGCTGATGGGCCTCGTCCTTTGCTTCGATAAGCAGTTCCTTTTTACGGGCTTCGGCATTTTGGATAGCGTCGCTGAGTATGCGCTTAGCCTCGGTTTCGGCCGAGCCTATAGTCTTTTCGGCTTTTGCTTTTCTTGCAGCAGAACCAACAAAGAAGAAAACCAGCGCTACAAGTACAACGACGATGCCAGTTATTAAATAAAAAATCGGGTTTGTGGGCATATGAAATGCACCTCCTTTATATTAAACAACATTTGTTTTACGAGGCTGCAGTTTTACCTCGGGCAGGGATTTTTTTCGTTTCGGGACTCGCCAAAATCCGAAAAGAAAAACTTTTCCCACAAATACCATTACTAATAATACCACTACATTTATTGTCTGTCAAGAAAAAGAAGGCCAATTTATTGTGAGTAACACCTATATTTTTACAACATCTTCCATTTGAACACAACACATAAAAAAGATAACGCAGATGCAAACATCTGCGTTATCTTTTTTAGTAGTACCTTTTCTTACACGAATGAAAGTGAGCTAAATTTCCCAGTCATTGCATACAGCCATTTTTTGTAGTGGGACATTTTAACATCTGCCAGCCATTTTATATCCAATTCGCTCTCGGCGGTGAGTATATCCAGTGTTTGTGAGGACATATGAGCCGAAAGCTCAGGTATGTTCTCTATCCATTTAGCGATAATCATACCCCATTCGGGTGACACATTTTCACTCATAAGACGAAGTAAGGCCTGTGCCGCCCGCGCCGCTTCGCGAGCAGAAGAGGTTTTGCGGGAAATATCAAACTTTTCGTACATTTCCTTAAACTCTTCGGTGAGAAGCAGGCAAAATTCCGCAAGACGGTTACTGATATATTTTTCGTTGCCTGTACGGCGATACATTTCGGTTACATAGAAATTCTTCTGCTCAAACCATACCAGCGTTCCGGGCAGACATCCGAACTCGTATTCAAGGTCGGTCATATCTATCAGCGCATCCAGCTCGGAATCGGACAAGGCTTTGATGCCATCCTTTATAACGTTGGGTGTTCCTCCGTTCATATCGGTTAGCATACGAAAAGCAATCTTGGCGTGATACCTTAAATCGCTTTTATCCTTAACATCCATCTCCTTATACCGCAAAGCAAAAAGAACGAAACGCAAAAATCCGTGCCATATTACAGGACGTTTTCTTATACGTTCCTCGTCCCAAACGTCAAATCTGCCCAGATAACGGCTGAATACAGGGATTTCTTTCTTAAGCGGAAATGCTTTTCTTAAAAATTCAGTTTCTCTTACCGCATCCTTGAAAACAAATCTTTCGTTTCTTAAGTGGTCTATCATCTCGTAAATAACATCACGAGTTCTATCATACTGCTCTGCAGTGGGTTTTACCTTGTCCAAAAAGCCGGAATTATCCAGTATAAATCCATATGCGGCAGTATTGATATTCTTTTTATCGGCAAAGCAACCTTCCAGCACACTCATAAAACCGTTAAAATCTGAAAACTTTTTTGTTATTCTCTCCTGTGCTTTGGTCTCGGAGAAAATTTTTCCAACCTTAATAAAGGACGGTCGTATATCGTTCAGTATACCTTTTTCGGTGAGGGCAAGAATTTCGAAAATCGTTGCATCGCCGGCATTTGAAAGCTCGTTATGCAGTTCTTCGGTTTTAACACAGCGGTAGTAGCAGTAGGTCATATAATAGGCTGCCAATGCATATTCTCGGCTCTCGCGGCGGTAGGCAAATCTGGCAATCCTATTATCCTTGAGTTTAGACAGGCTGAACCGCTCGTCGGTTTCGAAGCGAGCCTTCTCGGAGGCAAGTCTTTTACGCCATGCATTAAGCGCTTCTATCCAGGTGTTTTGAGCCTCTTCTGCTCCTTTTGCCTCAAGACAGTCTGCCTTTAATATGAGCAGCTTATCGTGAAACAGATATTTGTTGAAGCTACTTTCTTCACACAGGCTGTAAATTTGCAATGCCTTTTGAACGTCACCCTTTTCAAGAGCTAAACGTGCACGAATATAGTTGATTTCCGCCTTAAATTCTTCGGTGTCGTATTTTTCGGCACGAGAATCTGAAATAAGCTTTTCGGTAAAATCACAGGCAGCCAGAGCTTCCCTGTCTTTACGTTGGTAGTACTTTGCTTTTGCGGCCATAGCAGAACACTCTATTGCACGTTTAAAGTGATATGGCATCGTCTTAGCTCTTTCAAGTGACAACTTTACCGCTTCGTCAGCGTGTTCTTCGCAGGCCTCTGTTTCCAGTCTTGCAAGGTGTATCTTAGCCGCCGCACCGTGCGTCCTTGCCAGCCAGGCTATATACCAGCCGTATTTGGATGCTTCAAATTTATTTACATCCTCGTTACTGTCGGATATGACATAGTTTTCGCTTTGCTCCTTCAAAAGCTCAATGCTTCTGAGGACACAGGACATAGCCTTTTCCATATAACCACGAGTATAATAAATCTCGGCATAGTCGGCAAGGTATGTGGCATATGCGGCTAAATCCGTTTTAGGATGACCCGATTTTAAAAGCTCTTCAAAAAGCATCGCGCTATGTTCCCATAGTCCGTCTACTTCGTCGATGAACGCATTTTTGTATTCCTCACCGCGGACGTTTATTGCCTTTCCGGCCGAAACGGCATACCAAGCCACGGCATAGGCAAGCTCCTTTTTATAGTAATCGGTTTTCTGCGTAGCGTAGGTACGTTTGGCGCAATCTACTGCTCTTTCAAGATACGGATACTGATACTCCTCTTTCAGTATTTTTACATAAGCGTATATAGCATTTTTTCTTGTTTCCAGATTACGTACCGTGGGGCTTTTTTCTACCAGTTTTTCGGCCAGCTCCATAGCTTTTTCTCCATATAGCTTTGCCTTATCGTAATCTCTGAAATACTTACTGCAATATACTTTGCAAACAGAATAAAGAAAAACGATTTTATAATAATCGTAATCCTCTTCCTCGGTGAATCGACCGGTGTTTTCCATAAGTTCCAATGCGTGGAACCACAAATCCATAGCTTCCGGCGCTTCCCATACTGTAGCATTCCTGCAAATCTGCTTCATAGCTTCAAAAAGTTTGCAATAGACATCAAGCTCGCCACAATCGCCCAAAAGAGCTACTGCACGGTCAATGAATTCCACCGTCTTTTTTTCGGCCGGGCTTACCTCTTCACGAGTTTTTTTCAGCCAAGAAAGAACCCTTGCCGTTTCGGCATATATAACGGCATTTGCTATGCTGAGTTCAGGCTCGGGCAGAGAACCGGCATATTGCTTTGCTCTATCGAGTATTTCAAGAAGTGCATCAGGCTTTGACATATAGATGGAACGTACAGCAAGCTGCCACATATATTTGTCGCTAAGCTTTGCTCCAAGAAGTATCCTAATTATTTCTGAAGCCATTTTTTCAACATCTTCGCCGTAGACGAAATCTTCAAACTGAAGCCAGAATTCGGCCATCTCGTCGGAGGGATACTTGCTTGCAATCTCTATAAAAAATTTCCTGTACCTTTTGTCGTCACGAGATAAAGTTCCGACCTCGTTATACACCTTTTCTCTGCTATCCCACGAGGTTGCTTTTTCAAGCACCTGTGCCACCGAATCACATCTTGATTCCAGCAGGTATAAAAATCCTTCTTTTTTCATAAAATCTTCGTTTTGTCCGCTGTAACGAACCAAAAGAGTTTTTATGCGATTTTTATCATCTTCGGTCATAGACTGCATTACCGCCTCTTTGAAAAGGCGATGGTTGAAGGTCC
>JAXJWR010000293.1:0-1362 GCA_036307905.1 Acutalibacteraceae bacterium | reverse complement strand
TAATTATACCCCATATTTCCCATAACGTCAAGATTTGCGCAAAGCATTTTGTCTACAGCCTCGGTAAACTTGGCAGGGTGGTCCGACTCGCACCATACTCCGAAACCGCCCTCCTCAGCCACCTTTCCGATATCTGTGTTCGGGTCGGTACAGGCAATAACAGGCATTTTTGCCTGCATATAGGAAAGCAGACGGGATGGGAAGTTGGGGATGGTAAAGCGGTGGTCCAGGAATATAAGACCAACGTCAAAGGCCTTGACGAAATCCTCGTACTCTGCCTTGGGTAGTCCGTTTAAAAGGAGCAGATTAGCAGGCTTTTCGGCCTCGTAGTATGCGGCAAGCTTTTTGTATTCTGTGCCTGTTCCGCAAATTACAAAATAGCAGTCGTCACGGTGGGCATTTGCCTTTATACATTCGATAACAAAGGGAATATCCTGTGGTCTGCCCAGATTTCCACCGTATACAAACACGGTTTTGTCCTGGGGAATGTTCCATTTTTCGCGGATTTCTCTGCGCTTTTCCATATCCTTTTCATAAGGAGAAACTTCAATGGCATTGGGGCAAATGTGGACGTTTTCGGGCTTTACAAAAGAGTTGTGAGCAACCACAAAATCTACGTTAGCCTGGCTCATACAGCCTATCTTGTCCGAAATCTTATAAAGCTTTTCTTCCTTTTTACGGAAGGTTTTATAGATGATGGATTTTGCCCCCGTCTTGGTCATCATACCGATGTCAACTGCATTTTGGGGAAAAATATCCTTAAGCAGCAAATAGGTTTTTGCGTTGTCCCGTTTTTTAATATAGGAAACGGTGGGCGCCTGGGTCACGGGAGGTGTGGGATATACCACCAGGTCAAACTTGATACCCCTAAAATGCTTTTTAATAGCGGCGGTGTACTGATGGGGAAGCATCAGATTAGAAAGACCCTTTTCGATTATATTTGTGTTTTTGTTGTTTAAAATCTTCACCCTCAGCACCTTGCAGCCTTCTTCGGTTTCAAGATAGGTTGGGGTATTATTTCTCCGCTCGTTAGAGCCAACAACATAGATTTCGTGACCACGCTTTTTAAGTTCACGGAGCAGGTCAAGAGAGATGCTGTGACCGCTCAGATGAGGAACTGCACTTATGGTTATAAACAGAATATTCAAAATCAGTCTGCCTTTCCGCTGAATCTCTCCAACAGGTCGTGTCGGATAATATCCGTGCCCTCTATGGAAATAGCACGAACGGTTTGGTTTGCTTTTCTGTGCTTTTTCATAAGCTCGTCTTCGGTTTCGGCTTCAATGCTGAAATAAGCAACACGGTCTCCGCTTCCGTTAATCTCGCCAAATTCTGCGCCGGCCAACTTAAACTGCTTGTAAT
>JAXJWR010000292.1:0-4980 GCA_036307905.1 Acutalibacteraceae bacterium | reverse complement strand
TTTTTGAGCGATTTGCAGATCGTCCAGCCATTTATTGAAGAAGGTTTTTACATTAAAATTGTAACAAGCCGTTCGCATAAATATTTGTGCATCGCCAGTCCAACCAAGTCTTTCATCCCTTTGGGGACAATCGGTAGGAATATCAAGATAATTGCACTTTTGACCCCATATTACATTTTCAAAAAGTTTATTAAGTAGCTCGTCCGAGCTACTCAGCCAACCTGTGCGACTGAGTTTTGAATGAAGAACGATTGCAGTGAAGTTTTCAAGGTTAATACTGTGTTCGGGAAACTGATTGATTCGAACATAGCGGAAGCCATAAAAGGTATGAGTAGGCTTGTGGGTTTGTACTCCGTCTTTGCAGGTGTAGTTATACATGCACTTTGCAGTTCTGTAATTCTTGTTGTAAAAGTTACCCTCTTTATCGAGGATTTCGGCAAAAGAAAAGTCGCAAATATCGCCTTTTTTGGCACTTACGGAAAATTCCATATATCCGGTTAAATTCTGCCCAAAATCTAAAACCGTTTCACCGTTTGGAGTTTTAATTATAGCGATAGGCTTTATTCTTTCCTGCTCAACAACATATTCGCCCTGCTGTGGAATAAGCACAGATTTATCGTTATTGGCAACAACCTGCGTTGCAAGACAAAAATCAGTTATATGATTAGAATCAAAAACCTCGCCATCATAAATATCGCAAAAACGTATACTGCTTTCACCTGCGAGCCAGGTGTTGTCGGTACACACTGTTTGACTTCGACCATCGGTGTATTGAAGGTCGAGCTGAACAATAACAGCCATTTCGCGGTCGGGAAACTTAACGTAATCGTCAGCTAATATTCTTGAAATTCTACCAAGATACCAGCCATTAGCCACTGTAATAATAAGCTCGTTATTCTCTCCTATCGAATCGGTAACGTCATATTCTTGAAGCTGAATTCGCGAATCGTACATAGTCCACCCGGGAGCCATAACGAAATCGCCCACCCTATTGCCGTTAAGTGTAGCAACGTAGACGCCGCGTGCCGATATTTTAAGAGTAGCTTTTGAAATATCAGGACCGCAAGAAAAGTTCTTTTTAAACGCAGGGCAAACATCACCCAAGTCTTTTGAAGTTTTTATCCAATCAGCAATCAACATAAAACCGCCTCCAATCGCATTATAATATAGTTGTTTTTAAAAAGCAATATTGTTTTACAGGGTAGAAAGTGCTATAATATATTAAAACAAATTTTAGCAGGTTTAATATGATACTTAAAGAATCCATTTTCAGATGCCCCGTGTGCCACGGAAAATTATTTATTTTTGATAAGTATATCAAATGTATGAAAAACCACACATACGATATATCAAAGCATGGTTACTACAATCTGCTTATGTCAAACGCTTCGGGGAAGCGGCACGGCGATGACAAGCTTATGGTGGAGGCCAGAAGAGATTTTCTAAACAAAGGGTATTACGAAAAACTGAAAGTCACCCTTAACGACATTGTCGGTGATGGCCACACCCTTCTCGATTCCGGTTGCGGAGAAGGCTATTATACTTCTATTTTTGCAGAAAAAAACAAGGTTTGCGGAATAGATATTTCAAAGGATGCATTGAAACTTGCTTCCAAATTTTGTCACAGTGCAGAATTTGCAGTTGCCAGCATTGCTGATATTCCCCTTGCGGACAATAGCGTTGATACAACTTTAAATATTTTCGCTCCCGACAGTCCTGACGAGTTTTTACGAGTACTTAAAAACGGAGGCAGACTTATTACGGTTTACCCTATGGAAAACCACCTTTTAGAACTAAAACAAGCGGTATACGACACACCTTATCTTAATCCTTCTCCTGTTCTTGAACGCAAGGATATGACTTTAAAAGAAAAGCATACACTTTCTTACAGCATTAACCTTTCATCAAATAGCGATATTGTATCTCTTTTTAAAATGACTCCATATTATTATAAAACCTCGAAGGAAGACCAAGCCAAGCTTGATAACCTAAACAACCTTACTGTAACCGCACAGTTTATGATTGCGGAACACGTAAAATAAAACAACTCCCGAAATAAGCTTCTTTCGGGAGTTGTTTGTTATTTTGCACCTGTAGAGCCGAAGCCTCCAGCACCTCTCTCGGTTTCATCAAGAGAATCAGACTCGATAAAATCTACCGTAAGATAAGGGGCGATAACGATTTGCGCGATGCGCTCCCCTGCTTCAATTTTAGCTGTTATATTTGAATGATTGTGCAGCGCTACCATTATTTCTCCGCGATAGTCGGAATCAATAACACCCACCTTATTTGCAGGAGCCAGACCGCGCTTTGTTGCTACTCCGCTACGAGCATAAACAAGGCCAACGTAACCATCAGGTATCTGCATAGCTATACCAGTATGCACAAGTTTTGTTTCTCCCGGAGCAAAAGAAAGTTCACCATCACAGGAATAAAGATCGGCACCTGCCGCACAGGCAGAACCGTAAGAGGGTATAACGGCATTAACGTTTAGTTTTTTGATTTTTAGTTCCATCATATTGCAAAGCCTTTCAGTTTCGTTTTACAATATAATTATATAATTTAGCAAGAAAAAAGCAAGTAATTTCTACTTGAAACCCTTTCCGATAACATCTCCTGCGTTTACTATAAAGAAAAATGCATTTGAATCAGCCTCTAAAATAAGGCGACGCACCAGGCTTATCTCGTTATTTCTGGCAACACAAAGCAAAATATTGTTTTTTCTACCTGTATATCCTCCAAAAGCGGGAAGTATAGTAACTCCCCTGTCTGCGGTTTTCATAATGGCAGATTTAACCTCCTCTTCTCTGTCGGATATTATAAATACCGCTTTTGAATCGAGATTTCCGCCTAAAACCAAATCTACCGCTCTTGAAGAAACAAAAACTGCTATTACCGAATATAGAGCAGACTGATAATCTCCGTAAACGACGGCGGCAAAAAATATTACCGAACCATCTATTATTAAAAACGACCTTCCTATTGATATACTGTGTTTTTTATTCAATAGCTTTACTACTATATCTACTCCGCCTGTTGATGCACCTATCAGCATAATTATACCAAGCCCTATACCAAGAAGCATGCCGCCAAACACGGCACAAAGTATCTTATCCGAAAAAATCGGTTGATAAAAATTTGCCACAATCTCAATTAGCATTGAGGTTGTAAGCACAGCAAGGCTGGTTTTCAATATAAACTCTTTACCAAACTTCAAAAAGCCCACCAGAATAAGCGGAACGTTTAGAATTATGATATATATTCCTGTTGGAAAATCCGTTATAAAGTTCAGCGCTGTGGATATTCCGGTTATACCACCCGGAGAAATTTTAAGAGGACTTAAAAATACCTCAACACCGACAGCATAAATAATACTGCCAAGAAGTAAATATAAGCCCTCTTTTAAATATTTTCTTAGTTTTTCGCGTTTCAAACTATCACCTACATAAAGCTTTATAGGTTATAGTTTTTCCTTAAAACTGCAGATTATAAGAGAAAAAAGCTCTTTGGCACGGCAATCCTGTCCCGAAAGGTGCAAAAAACCGAATAACGTTTCCAAACCTGTCGCCGAGTGATACTCGCCAACCGTAGCGTTCTTTGGAATTGTATTGACGTGGGCATTTCTGCCCCTTTTATATATCGAAAGTTCCTTTTCGGTAAGCTGTGGCTCTATGATTTTAAAAGCCTCCGCCTGCGCGCCCGCCTTTACAAGCTTTACAGAACGGCTGTGAAGCTCGCCTGATGGTCTGTTGGTCTCTGCCAACCATTCTCTTACTAAAAGTCCGTAATAAGCGTCGCCAACAAAAGCAAGAGCCGCCGGACTTAATCCGTTTACATCCATATTTTCCCTCTTATGAAACAAACTCAAACTCTATATCGTAAACGCTTACAATATCTCCGTCCTCTACCCCTGCATTAACAAGAGCCTGAATAATTCCGCTTTGCTGCAAAGTTCTTTGGAAATACTGAAGAGATTCGTAATCCTCGGGGTTTACGGTTTCAAGAATTTTTAATAGCCAGGGAGCATTATCAACAATATATACTCCATCAACAACGTCCACCGTAAAGGTTCTGCGGTTAGTTTCAGGCAGCAACTCTTCAACAGGGATGGGATCAGGCTCGTAAATCTTGATGTCGGGGAGTTTGGCCAGCTCTGCCGCAACAAAGTTTATAAGCTCGTCGGTTCCCTCGCTTATGGGAGCCATTATAGGGAAGAAGGCATATCCGCGCTCTTCAAACCAAGCCTTAATTTCATTAACTCTGCCCTCGTCGGTAAGGTCACATTTGTTGCCTACAATTATCTGAGGACGTTCGGCAAGCTCTTCACTAAAGGTCTTAAGTTCGTTGTTTATTGTATTGAAATCATCTATGGGGTCTCTACCCTCGCTACCCGAAACATCAAGAACGTGGAGAAGTAGTCGGCAACGCTCTACGTGGCGCAAAAACTCGTGTCCGAGTCCTACACCCTCACCTGCCCCCTCAATAAGTCCGGGAATGTCGGCCATAACGAAGGATGAACCTTCGCCCATACGAACAACTCCCAGCACGGGAGTGAGCGTAGTAAAATGATAATTTGCAATTTTGGGCTTTGCCTCACTTACAACCGAAACCAGGGTGGATTTTCCAACATTTGGGAATCCGATAAGGCCCACGTCGGCAAGAAGCTTAAGCTCAAGAGTTACGTCGATTGCCTCTCCGGGGTTGCCGGGTTTAGAGAATTTGGGAATTTGACGGGTTGCACTTGAAAAATGCATATTACCCCAGCCACCGTTACCGCCTTTAGCAATAACAACGGGCTCGTCGGTGGAAATATCGGCTATAAGTCGACCGCTTTCGGCATCCTTAACCAAGGTTCCGCGAGGTACCGAAATAACAAGGTTTTCGGCGCTTTTTCCTGTGCAACGTCTAGTTCCACCTTTTGCACCATCATTGGCCACATATTTTCTTTTATATCTGAAATCTGCAAGAGTGGAAAGGTTG
>JAXJWR010000291.1:0-3385 GCA_036307905.1 Acutalibacteraceae bacterium | reverse complement strand
TCATATAAAGAAACAATCGCTTCGGGAACACTTGCTGCTGCAAGGGGTGGCTATACTGCGGTTTGTTCAATGCCCAATCTTTCCCCCTGCCCCGATTCGGTGGAAAATCTTAAGGTCCAGCTCGATATAATTGAAAAGGACGCCGTAATTAAGGTGTATCCATTCGGAACAATTACCAAAGGACAAGCAGGGCAAACCCTTTCCGATATGGAGGCGATGGCAGATAAGGTCATCGGTTTTTCCGACGACGGAAGGGGAGTGCAAAGCAAGGAAACGATGCTTTCTGCTCTTCATAAGGCAAAGGAACTTGATAAAATCATTTCCGCCCATTGTGAAGATAACAACCTGCTTTTTGGCGGCTATATTCACGATGGCGATTACGCCAAGGCAAACGACCACGCAGGAATCTGCAGCGAAAGTGAATGGGGCCCCATCAAAAGGGATATAGAGCTTGTACGAAAAACAGGCTGTAAATATCACGTCTGCCACATTTCCACAAAGGAAAGCGTGGAGCTTATCAGAAAAGCCAAGGCAGATGGGGTAAACATTACCTGCGAAACAGGTCCCCATTACCTCACTATGAATGACTCTATGCTTCAAGAGGACGGACGTTTTAAAATGAATCCGCCTATAAGAAGCGAAGCCGACCGCCTTGCCCTCGTAGAAGGAATTAAAGACGGTACCATCGACGTCATCGCTACCGACCACGCACCTCATTCGGCCGAGGAGAAGTCCAAAGGCTTAGAGAAGAGTATGATGGGTGTTGTCGGAATAGAAACAGCATTTGCCGTCTGTTACACAAAACTTGTAAAAACGGGAATAATAACCCTTGAAAAACTAGTCGAGCTTTTAAGTGTAAATGCAAAAAAACGCTTTGGTATCGGCAGCGAACTTAAGGTTGGCCAAAAGGCAGACCTTACCATATTTGATTTGGATTCACCCTTCACGGTAGACCCTCGGGAGTTTCTTTCCAAGGGTAAAGCAACCCCCTTCGAGGGTTGGAAGCTTTTTGGCCGTTGCAAGCTGACTATGGTCGAAGGTAAAATAGCATATAATGAAGATTTAATATAACGGAGGAAACCTAAAATGGCAAAAAGAACAGATATTAAAAAGGTACTCATCATCGGCTCCGGCCCAATAGTTATCGGACAGGCTGCGGAATTCGACTATGCGGGCACTCAGGCCTGCCTCGCCCTTAAGGAAGAGGGTTACGAGGTAGTTCTTGTAAACTCTAACCCCGCAACCATTATGACCGATACCACCATAGCCGATAAGGTTTATATGGAACCCCTCACTTTGGAATATATCGCAAAAATCCTCCGCTTCGAGCGTCCTGATGCAATCGTTCCCGGAATCGGTGGACAGACAGGCCTTAATATCGCAATGCAACTTGAAAAGAAGGGCATCCTTAAAGAGTGCGGAGTAGAGCTTCTCGGTACCTCCAGCGAGAGTATCGAACGCGCCGAAGACCGAGAACTTTTCAAGGAACTCTGCATCTCCATTGGTGAACCCACCATCCCCTCCGAAATCACCTATAGCATCGATGAGGCTAAAATAGCAGCCGAAAAAATCGGTTACCCTGTAGTTCTTCGTCCTGCATTCACCCTCGGTGGTACAGGCGGCGGATTCGCCTACAATGAAGAAGAGCTTATTGAGGTTTGCCTCAATGCGTTTAAACTTTCTCCCGTTCATCAGGTTCTGGTCGAGAAAAGCGTTAAGGGCTATAAGGAAATCGAGTTCGAGGTTATGCGCGACTCTAACGACCACGCTATCACCATCTGCGGAATGGAAAATATAGACCCCGTTGGTGTTCACACAGGCGACTCTATCGTTGTGGCTCCCATTATGACCCTTAGTGATAAGGATATGAAGATGCTCAACGATTCGGCCATCAAGCTCATTAAAGAGCTGAAAATTTGCGGCGGCTGTAACGTTCAGTTTGCACTTAATCCCGAAACCAGCGAGTATTACCTTATCGAGGTAAATCCCCGTGTTTCTCGTTCTTCTGCACTTGCCTCCAAGGCCAGCGGTTATCCCATTGCACGTGTTACCGCAAAGATAGCCCTGGGAATGGCGCTTGAAGAAATTAAAATTGCAAATACCAATGCCGCTTTCGAGCCTCAGCTCGATTATGTTATCGCAAAGCTGCCCCGTTTCCCCTTCGATAAATTCACCTCTGCTTCCAACAGCCTTGGAACTCAGATGAAGGCAACAGGTGAGGTAATGGGAATCGGCTCTAACCTCGAAGAGTGTCTTTTAAAGGGCATCCGCTCTCTCGAAATCGGTGTAAATCATATCTATCATTCTAAGTTCGATAATATGAGCGATGATGAGCTGCGCGGCTATATTTCTGAATTCCGCGACGATAATATCTTCGCCATAGCAGAGCTTCTCTATCGCGGAGCAACCGTTGAGGAAATCCACGAGATTACAAAAATCACCGCCTTCTTCCTGGAAGCTATCAAGAATATCATCGAAATGGAGAGAAAACTTAAGGATAACCCCTTTGATTTCGATACTCTTGTTGCCGCAAAGAAGATGGGCTTCTCGGATAAGTATGTTGCTCGCCTCTGGAACTGTGATGAGCTTAAGGTTTATGCCTTCCGTAAGGAGCATAATCTCTTCCCCGTGTTCCGCATGGTAGATACCTGTCATACAGGGGCTTATATTCCTTATTTCTACTCTTCTTATTCGGGCGAGAACACTTCAATTCTTACAAGCAAGAAGAAAATTGTGGTTCTCGGCGCAGGCCCCATCCGTATCGGACAGGGCGTTGAGTTCGACTATTCTACCGTTCACGCTGTAACCACTATCAAAAACTCGGGTTACGAGGCAATCATTATTAACAATAACCCCGAAACCGTTTCTACCGACTATACTACCGCAGATAAGCTTTATTTCGAGCCTCTCACTCCCGAGGATGTTATGAACATCATCGAGTTCGAAAAGCCCGAAGGTGTTGTGGCATCCCTCGGTGGACAGACCGCTATAAATCTTGCTGAGCCTCTTATGAAGAGGGGAGTTAAAATCATCGGTACCGATTGCGACGCTATTGAGCGCGCTGAAAACCGTGATGCCTTCGAAAAGCTCCTTACCGAGCTTGGCATTCCTCAGCCTAAGGGTAAAGCAGTAACCTCTATCGAGGCAGGTGTTTCCACCGCTGCCGAGATTGGCTATCCCGTACTTGTTCGTCCTTCCTTCGTTCTTGGCGGACGTGCAATGCAGATAGTTGCCAATGAAGAGCAGCTTCGCCACTACCTCCAGACTGCCGTTCAGATTGACGAGGACAAGCCTGTTCTTGTTGATAAGTACATTCAGGGTAAAGAGGTTGAGGTTGACGCCATTTGCGACGGTCAGGATGTTTTCGTACCCGGAATTATGGAGC
>JAXJWR010000290.1:0-13137 GCA_036307905.1 Acutalibacteraceae bacterium | reverse complement strand
ACTGCAGCCACAGCCTTTTCGTAGGGCAGGTCGACAAGCTCCTGCAGTTCTCCTGCGGAGGAGAAGCACTTGAAAATTTCGAGCCAGAGCTGTGCGGGAAGGTCGAAAACGGGGATTCCCAAAAGGGAGAATTCCTTTTCGATAACGTCGGTGCCCACAGGGCCTATGCTCATCATAAGAAGGAGTTTAAGCACTACGTTGCGGTGGGTTCTTGCGTGATCGGCAACGATGTGGGGAATTGCCTTGGGGTCGGCCTCGAAAATGGAGGCGTTTTGGGCCATATATTCCTTAAGGAGATATTCCTGAGAAATTATGTTGATAAAGCCCTGATTTGTAGTTCTGGTAGAGAAGTTTCGAAGAATTTCGAACATATTGCAGGACTCGTCCTCTACCGTGAAGTAATTATTTTCGCTGACAGCGGCACTCCACATATCGGAGGAGGTACGGAAGTATTCGTTCATACTCTCCTGGTTTGTGGGAAGGCCTGCGTATTTTGTCAGGTCGAAATAATACTGTCTGTCAATCCAATGAATATCGGCTACGGGAAAGGCATCTCCACCGTACCATTCGGTTTTAGAAACCTGGTTTTTAAGGGCGGCAAAGGAAAGCTCGGTTCCCATTCCCAAATATCTTGAGATGTTGGGAAGCATACGATGCTGGAGGTAGTCGCCGTCGGCATCCCAGCACATATATGAGGAGGTTCCGCTGTGCTTGTTGGTTGCCGAAACCTCGGTTATGTTGGTCATAAGTATGTGAGACATTGCATCTACCAGGCCATCGCAGTTTTTGTCACACATACAGTAAGTGATTTTCTTATCGGCAGGGTTGCACCGTTTGATAAGCAGGTTAAGTCCTATCTGGGCGGTGGTTATAAGCTTTGAAGGTTCAATAACCACAACAAAACCCACCTGCTCGAGAAACTCGTCATTAGCCTCGTGAAGGTTTATATCGAGTATCTTGGAGCGGGTAACTATACCAATATCGGTTTTGGGGTCGTACTCGTCCTGAAGCTCTGCAATATTCCACATAAAGGGAATATTGGTTACAGCGCCGATTCCCTCTTCCAGCCATTGCACGATATTGCCTTCTACGGCGTGTCTGCCCAGCACCACCAGCACCTTCTGGTGACTTAAAAGAGCGCGGTGCATGGGATAAAAGGCATAGGGAATAAGGTCTTTATAGAAGGGGTTGTTAAAGAGTATGCTCTTACCCTCCAGCAGGTCCACCGTTGACCGGAGATAGTTATGGTCAATGGAGAATCCGCTTTTGTGCAGCGCCTTAACGTAGGTAGCAAGGGCGGTGATTTTGGGGTCCTCGTTCTTTTCCAGCTCGCAAATGATGTCTTCGGTGGTAAGTCCGTAGGCAAGGGAGCTGTTATAAACGGTGTTTTCGGCCAACACCTTATCTTTAAACAGACTGCGTAGGAACTTGCGAAGCAGAGAATAATTTACTACTCTGTATGCCTCGTCGTCCTCGCCCATAATGTTGCCGTATTCCTTCTGGGTAAGTCCGTCTAGATAGAAAAACAGCTCGCCCATAAGAATTATTCCGAAAACGGGGTAAAAGGCCTCTTTAAGCTCCTCATTCATAAACATATCCACGCTGATTACCATAATTATGCAGGATATGACAAGGGCGCCGTAATAGAAGGTTTTAAGGAGGCTTCTGACCTGTGCATAGCCTTCCTTTAGGCACCACATGCGGCGCTCGAAAAAGAAGCGGTAAAAGAGGGAGGCGATTTTCTCGTGGATGGTTCCGTCGGGCTTAACCGCCTTCTTTATAATACCCAGAGCCACTCTTTTAACGATAAGGTAGGCTGTGATTATAAGGAAATTTGCAATATAGAACAGCCAATAGCGCAGATTTATTGCGTTTATCAGCTTGTTTACCCCCTCCGAAAGCCAGTTAATACCGGTTTGCAGGAAGGCTGGCATCCAGGAGAAATTGGCAAGGGAGGCAATCCAACCGGGGAGGCTGTTTATAATACCAAATATCCAGGCGGCAACGTAATCCACCACAAACATTCCTGCAATTATAAACACCAGCGCAACCACGGGCATCGCAAACTGACGGCTGCGGTCACTTTTAGGAAGGTTTACCTTTGCATTTCTGATGCAAAGCAGAACGAAGGGAAGTATTGCTACAAGAATTTTAAGTAGCTTTATAATTGTATCAATCATATAGCTCCTCCCTTCTTAATTCTACCGACAGAACGTAGTCTATCGGAACGCAAACGTAATTATCGGGGACGATAAAGGGTATTTTGGCCTCTACCTCGTCGTAGGGAACGTCGTAAACGTAGTCCTCGGGCTGGGTGAAGTCGAAATTATAAGGCATTTCGCCGATATCGTCATCGGCCTCGGCAATGCTTACAAACATACCGTTTATACCGTCGATTTTGTGCTGAATGTCGCTGAGATGCTTTTTAAGGGTGTTGGCAAGCTTGTCGTGAGGCTTTTTGTGATAATCCAGCACCGAAAACTCGCGCATTACGTTTACAGCGTGACTCAGATACCTTGAGAAGGCATCCAATCCGTTTTCTATTTCGTCGAAAATATCGTGAATAACGGCATTAAAGTGCTTTATACGTCTGATCTGCAGATAACGCTGTACAAAAAGGAATACAAGGCCAATGAGAATCAGACCGCCTGCCGCAATTCCTACAATTTTAAAGGTTGCAACCAAGGTTTCCACGTCCTTGAGGTTGCGCAGAATAAGGGGTAAGAAGCCGAATACAAAGGCCACTACGGCGATGAGGCCCGTAACCAGTGCTTTGGTGCGGGTCATTCGCTTTGCGATGCCCTCACGTACTACCTTATCGGCCTGCTCTATCTGCTTTGTATAATGCTTGGTCTGGAACACGCGGGCAGTTGTGGTTTCTACCATTTTCTGCTCCTCTTCCTGCAGACGGAATTCGATGTCCTCAAGCTTTTCTTCATTCAGGTAGAGAATTCGCTCGTCGTCGATAACCGAGACGTCGCGGAATTTGCCCTTTACGGCATTTTTAACCGCACGGCAAGGCTCGCGAAGATAGCGCACGAACTTTTTGGTGGTTTCGATAACGAAGTTATACCAATGGTCGTACTCGTTTATCGGACAGTCCTTGGAAAGGCCTATCTTGGTACCTGCAAGATAATCGGTTCTTTCGGAATATCTTTGGATGGTAACCGGTATTTCCATATCCGATTCGAAAAGCTCGATAACCTCCTCGTCAGAAAGCTGAGTTTCTTCCCTTTCGACCTTGAGCTCCCGGAGCTTACGGTTCAGCAGACGTTTGGTGGCATTAAGCTTTCTGTAATACTTTGTGAAGAAACGACGGGCGTTTCCTTCGTTTATACGTATGTGGCCGCTGTATACACGACGGTTCATAAGGGCGCTGTCGGGCAGGTCGTTAATGGCCAGCATATGTAAAAAGCTTGAAAAGCGCAGGAAAGAGCCTGCATTTCTTTGACGGCTTTCGTATTCCACGTCGAACACAACGAAGCTGAGGGCGGCGGAATATAGATTATCGTCGCAGAAATTGTTGTACTCCAGCTCTTCGTGAGGGACTTTTACCTCTTGGAATATGTCGTCGGCACGGTCGGCAAGGCGCTCGGCCAGCACTATTACCTGCTCGGGTAGCTTTTTAAGAACCGCATCGGTAAGCATTGACCCACTCAGGCATTCATATTTATAACAGTCTGCACGGTACTGCTCCAGCTCTGCAGGAAGGTATCCTACCTTTTTCAGGGTTTCGAAATAGGCTCTGTCCACAACACAGTCTTTCTCCAGAAGCTCCTCGGGAATGAGGTCGTTCTTTTCGGGAGGATTATGAACGGGTGAGCCTGCCATCCAAACGGCAAGTTTGACCAGAGGACTTTCGGTAGCCCTTTGGTAATTTTCGCACTTGCGTTTTCTGAACTCTTCGATTTTTGCAGCACTCTCTGCAATTTTTTGGTTTATGACAGCATCAAGCTCCTGCTTGCGTTGGCTGAGTTTTTCTTTCTCCTCGTCGGTTTTGGGGTCAAGCTCATCAAGACCCTCGTATTCGTCAAGAAGGTCGTTTATATCCGCTTCGCCAAAGGTGTTAAGAGCTTTAACCGCATTAACCAGGTCGAAGGGATTGCGTTTATCTATACTTTCGTAGCCGAAGGTATCGCCATCTTTAAGGACGATGGCACGCCACTCCAGCCTTCCGCGGGTAAGCTTATCAAGGCCCGGTACGGCCTCTTCGAGGGTGGCGCCTTCCGGGTCCCAGGGACAAAGTGCGCAATCGGGGTTTCGGGAGATAAGGTCAAGCACGTGGGATTGATCGGCGGTGAGCCTATCTATGAATTCTTTTCCGCATATAATTACCGTAAACAACTGTTATCACCTCCTATGGTTTCCCACGGCAAGCGCCGTGGGAAAGCTTGTTCCTTAATATAATCAGTTAGCAAAGAGATCATCCTTGTCGGTATGGTCTACAAGACGGAAGGAGGACTTTGTAACGTCCAGCTCATCCAGCTTTTCGAGGGTCTTCTTACGGATAACCTTAAAGGCGCGGTTATTCTTGGGTTCGCAGCACTTGTTGTCGTAAAGTCCGCGGCAAGCCTCGTAGTTCTTGTAGAGGAGATTGTAATGCTCGCAAATGCTCTTGGCCATTAAGGAATCAACGTCGTTCTTGTTGGCGAACTTGCTGATTTCGGTGTAAAGCATTTCGTAGATAGCATCAACCATAATCTCGATTTCGGAATCGTCCTTCTTGGGGAGAGAACGCCAGTAAAGCATGGGTATCTCCAACAGGGAAACACGGTTGTCTTTAATGGTTTCGGCAAGCTCGCCGATGGTTTTTACGCTGTCGGCAGAAGCTCCCTCGTCAGCGATGAGGGTATCGTTTTCGTCGATAAGAAGGCTTCTGTTAATGCGCTTGGAATATTTGGTGAAGGTGGTCTTTTCATAGGGGGTGCTGATTTCGAATTCCTTGTTACGGATGTTATCGGCAGCCTCGTGGATGGAGTGAACTGCATAACGGTCGAAATACAGGGAATCCAGCACCTCGAAGAGACGGTCGCACTTGGTATGATTGGATACGGTAAGTTTCTTGGTGCCGTTACGTCCGTCAACATACTCGTAAACGAACTTTTTGGTGTCGTAGGGGGAGGTGTAGTTCTTCTCGATACGCTCGAAGATGAAGCCGTAAATCATAGCCTTGTGGATACGCTTCATAAGTACACGCTGATAGCCCTGGGGATCGATTTCGGGCATTACGGTAATGGCGTTCCAGCGTTTGTCGATATGGGGGGTGATAACGGGATTAAGGCGGTTATCGGGTCCTATCTTACGCATATAATCCTGGTATGCGCTGAAGTATACACCAACCATAGAGGCCTCGCAGGCTTCGTCGGCAGTAGCGTTTGCATCGGGCTTGCCGGGGTCAACCTGGGGAGAGGACATCTTGTGTATTTCGGTGGGCATAATTCCGTAAATGGAACGGAAGAAGTGCATCTCGTTCTTGGGAACGGTGTTGGATGCAAATTCACGATTGAAGAGCTGATCGGGCATCTTCATTCCGTCGCCCTCTTCTATCTGGGCATTGAAGGCCATAGACTCGATGGAACGGTCTTCCTCGAAGGATTTACGAACAAGGCTGGGGCTGGCGAGCGCAAATCCCTTGTTGATAATCTTCTTGAGGTGGGCATTTTTGTTTTTATCCGATCTGCCCGCCTTGATTATAGCCTCGGCGTCGGCGGCATTGATTTCGGCATCGCACATTGCCATAATCTGGCACTCAAGACCGCAGGCACGTACAACGTCTACGTCGATGGCGGGACAGTTTACCTCAACGATATGCTTATACCGCTCCACCACAACGTCCTCGAATACGTCTACAACGGCAACGTCGGCAAAGGCATCGCTCTTAAGGATGTCCTTATTTTTGCCGTTTTCCTTAATAGCTCTGTAAATTTCGGCGAAAAGCTCGATTTCCTCGGGAGAACCGCTGGTGGGTCTTCTCTGCTCGCGGGTGAGAGCCTGCAGATGCTTGGGATTGTTAAAGAGGTTGTACTCGCAATCGCCGTTTTCGAAGGCAATTTTTGTGAGGATGGTCTTTTTGCGCTTTTCAAGGCCGGTAACCTTGGTGCGGAAGGAATCGTAGAATCTTTCGAACTGCTCGATTATGCGGTCAACGTACATCTTTGCATACTGGCAAACCTGATAACGAGCCATTCCGGTATAATAATTGAAGATGAATTTTGCATATTCGTCGAGAAGCTCGTTACACTTTTTAGAGCCCGAATCGCCGAAGGCAAGGCCGTCGATAGCCTGGCACATTTCCTGCAGAGATCTTTCCTTCTTGAAGTTACCCGAAACCTCGAACTGCTTAACGTCTCTTTCAGAGCTGCCTTCCTTAATAAGGTCGCCCTTTTCTTTGTTTTCTCTTTCGGCCTTGAAGGAGTTGGTGGTATACTCGGGGCTTTCGGTCTCCTTGTCGAGCTGAGCGGCAAGCTTATAAAGCAGGTATCTCATTGCGTTGGGATGGAGAGCCTTTCCGTCAAGAGAGAGGAAGGCTTCGATAGAGAAGGGCTCGGCCTTTTTATCTATCTTGTTGGGGTTATTGAAGGAACGCTCTACAAAGCCTTTGGCAACCTGCTTAATTTTATCTTCATTTACGTACTTAACCATATTGTGAATGGCATTGTAACGCATTGTAAAGGAGGGTACACCGCCGGGGGTTGCAATACTGCTCTTGCTTTCCTCGAAGGTAGCTCTCTTCTTAACGGCATTTTCGCCGGCCTCGTAAAGGCCGAGAACGTGCTCTACCATACGGTCGATATAATATGCAACGGCAGGAATGATTGCACCGCCGTTTTTAGAATCTTCCTCGGAAGATTCTTTGCCATAGTCGGCAGCGGCATCCTCGTCGATTTCGTTGAGGTGCTTAAGGTTTTTGGGGTCGATAAACTTCTTGCGAAGGGTCTTGGTAAACTCTTCACTACCTGTTTCAACGTCCACAATATATACATCGCGGCGAACAGGCTCATCGTCAAGGCTGCCTGCCTGGAACTCGGCAAACTTGTTGTGATAGTCGGTATCGTAGGCAAGCCAGCTTTCGGAAATCAGCTTGTTTATATCGTCCTGGCTGAGTTCACCGGAGGAATGACCGATAATCTGCTCCTCAATCCACTCGTAAGCAACGTAGTCGCGGATTTCCTTGTATGGATAGCGAACGATAGAGGCGCCCGCACTTCCGAAACGGTTACGGCTGAGTTTCTTTTCATCGAGGAACTCTTTATGAATATTATCTTCCTTGCTGGAGGCCTTTGCACTCATGGCGCCGATGCTCTGCTCGTAGATACTGTGAGCCATATAAGAACGGTACTGGGCAAGGCTGTTCATCTTGGCGGTGGAAGCGTCGGTACGCTCGAACAGGAAGCAGAAATCGAAGGGAGAGGAGGTAAGACGATCCAGTCCGCCTGCGGCATTGGGAACGTCTACGTGGAGGTCGAGATAGCGGTTAAGCTCGGGCACGGCCTCGAAGAAGGGACGCATCATAAATGCGTTGATTTCCTTAAGGGTGGCGTAGCCGTTTCTCTGGAGGCTGTTTTCCTCGCTGGCGGAGGGGCCGAAGCAGTTAAGCACGTCGGGCATCATAAGATAACCACGGATTACGGCAGAGGATTCGGGATAGTTCTTTTCCAGATAGTTTCTGATAAGCATACCAACGATCATGGCAATACCCGAACCGGTTCCGCCTGCTACGGTAGAGGCGATAACGATTTTTATAGACTGTCTTTTATCGGCACCGTCTTTATTATAAAGATCATCGATAGCCTGGTAAAGAGGTCTGATACGGCCTGTTTTAATGGTTGCGTTAAGGGCAAGACGGGAGATGGCACGAACCTGGCCTGCACCTTCCGACACGGTCTTGCTGTTGATTATCATATTATTGGGGAACCACTCTTCTCTTGCGTCCTTATCCTGAATGAGATAGTCACGAATGGTTCTGGGGGAAGAGGTCTGGATGGCGGTGATGTTTATGCCGTCTTCAGACCTTCTGAGGTCTCCCACGTCGGTATCGAGGATTACGAATCTGGCCTTGGTGAGGTCATCGTTGTTTCTTCCTGCAATATCCACTACCTCGCGGATAATTTTGGAGCCGATACCGCCCACGCCTACAAACAGTGTTGCTATTGCTTTATTTCCCACGGTTTTTGCATTATTACTCATAAAAATGTCCTCCTGATATTTATAACACTAGAATCTGATTCTTCCGGTGTGTTCTTTATTTTTTCCGTCGAACTTCCAGGTAAAGGTATAGGGTGGAACCTTTCCGTTGTGTTTCTCCAGCGACAATTCCGAAATGTCGTCGCCCTTTGAGACGTTGGCGAAGATACAATCCATACCCTTGCTTTTAAGGAATACACGCTTTACCCAAGAATTCTTAAACCATTTCCAATGGGTTCGGGCATCTGCCGAGAATACCACGTCAAGGTCCTCGCTGGATATAACTGCGTTTATTCGGCGGCTGCAGGGATAGCCCAGCGGCTCCTTCGTGGTGATAAACACCTTTTTGGGCTTACAGGGGATGCCCAGGATAAAGGCGATTACAGCAAAGATTATAAGCCACTTAATAAGCTCTTTTGCAAAGTGTGCCCAGTAGGATTCGTTTGAAATTTCGAAGCTTACCTTTTCGGGCTTTGCATTGGCGGCGGGAGTTCCGTACTCGTCGGCCGCGGTAACCGTAATTCCTGCGGTGTATTTATCGGGATCGGGCTTTACGAAGTTTCCGTTTTCGTCCTGTGCTATGTAAAGGTTTATGGCCGACTCTCCCGGGATGGGCTCGGTCCTGTAGGAAAGCTTCTGAGTGCTGTCGGAAAGTTTGAAGTCTACCGTGGCGGCTTTAACCTGCTCGTCTGAGAGAGGCTGACCGCCCAGTGTGAGGTCCAGGCGGATGGGCTTCCATTTGTCGCTTTCGGTAATTGCGTACCAAGAACTCTTCTGCTTTACCGTAGCCTTTACTTTAAGGCTTGCCTCGTCGGGTATTATATTGATGCTTGACCAATCTATATCCATAGCGTCCAGACTGCGGAGGTGATATATGTCGAGGTAGGTTGCCGAAATGTCGAAGGAAACGTCCTCGTCGGGGGTGAGGGTCACCGTATCGCCGTTTTTAAGTTCCTTCTTTTCACCGTCGGGATAAACTATGTTGCCGTCTATTACAACCTTTCCTCCCAACAGCTCGTGCTTGGAGACGTCCTCGCCTGTTTTCGAGTCGATAAGCTTGACGTTATAGGTGTAATCCCCCGCCATAGCCTCGCCGTCGGTAAAATCCTCTACCTCGCCGTCGCTGTTTATAAAGTCAATGACCATTGTAACGTCGGGCTCGTAGAATATCTGAACGTCGGAAGCGTTGCTGATATATAGCTGGTATTTACCCTTTTGACAGGCGCCGAAGGTTACTACCTGTCCCGTTTGACCCTTAAGGCTTTCGGGAAGCTTCAGAACGTTTTTACCGTGGCTCAGCTCGCTGTAGGTGCGCTGTCCGCTGTCCACCAGTTTTTCTATTTCCTGTCCGTCTTCTGTTTTAAGGCCTTCGATTTTTGCGTTTTGGCCCTGAACAAAGACTATGAGCTTTTTCATTGAAATATCCAGTCGCAGCTCTTTACCCTTAAGCTTACCCTTCAGCTCGTCACGCTGGAAAATACGGTTGCAGGCACCGATGAGCACCGACTGCAGACCTGCCTCGTCGGTAATTTTGGGAGAGGCAAAGAAGTTGTCGGTGGAGCTTGTGTCGTTCATGGCAACACTTTCGCTTCCGAAGGGGATGAACTGCACCTTAACCGATTTTGCCATTTTCTCCATTTCCGACTGGGGATTCTTGGTTCCCGAGAAGCCGCCGTCGGTGAGAACTATAAGCCATTTTTCGTCGGCCGAGCTGGTTTTCAGGTAATTATAGGCATCCACCACCGTCTTAAAGGGGGTGCCGCCGGCTCTGGGTGTGCTCATATTATGGATTTTGTTAATGTCGGCCACCGAGCGAACCTCGATTTTATTTACCGTACTTCCGCTGCCGACGGTAACCTCGTGCATGGGGAAGATGGTGAGCTTGTCGCCATTTTCGGGGTCCATCATCGAGGCGAATATTTCCATAGCGTATTTGGCCTGATACCACGCAGAAACCCCATCCTTGTACATAGAGCCCGAATTATCGTAGGCCACCGCAATATCGTAGGTCTTAACGGTTTTATCGGCGCTTACCGTGCCTGAATGTTTTTCGGACACATCGTCTTTGGCGAAGGCCGTAAACTCCGCGCTGAAAATCAGCGTTGCCGCAAGTATGCCCGCAAGAAGCAACGCGCCTGCTCTTCTAAGCCACACAGCACCGATTCCCCCCCTCAATATATTTTTCATTTTTACTCCTCCTGAAAGTTTCTTTCGAAACCTTTTACTTTTAAGATTTCATTTGCAGTATATAGAATTATACAGTATACATAATACAACAAATTCCCTCTTTAGTCAACTAAAACTGTGTTTTTCAGTCATATTTCGCAGCAAAAACGAAAAAATTTTTAATTCCTTATAAAAAAATATGCGGATGTGCTTAAAAAAGAGCACATCCGCAGGCTTTTATTTAAAAAATGTTACGGTCATATGGTGTTTATTTTTAGAGGTGTATTCTATATCACCAAGACCGGGAATTTCGCGACATTTTCCGCTTTTCACAAGGTCTTTATAGGCCTTTTCCATCTCGGCCTCCGACCCGAATTTTATATGCATGGATTTTTTGTCCGACTGACGGGAAAGGATTTCGGAAGCGGTATCGAAATCGTAGGTGTCGGTATAGTAGCCGTGATACAGAAAATAGTTATAATCGGTAGCGTTGCAGGTAGGCGGCGCAAACTCTGTATCAATGGTGTGGGTTTTTTCCAGGTCGTTCTCGGTTATGAAGGCATAATTATAGGCAGGCGCCTCCTTATCCATATCGTAGTCATCCCAGGTGATGTCGACATAGTAGCCTTCACCGTCTATATAAACGCAGTTCCAGCCGTGGGCTTCACCTGCGTCGCCTACAACATAAATGCAGTCGTAGCCCAGCTCCCGCATAACAAGCTGATAGGCCTTTGCGTAGCCCGAACAAACGGTGTCGCCGTTTACAAGACAGCCGTAGGCCGAGAATATATACTCGCAGGATGGGGCATGGTTGGTTTTATAATACTCATCCAAGCCGTCATGGTCGTATCTGGCATTCTCGATAAGATAGTCGTGGACGAAAATCATCCTCTCGTAATCATCGGAGGAATGGTTTTTGGCCAGCTCTGCCACCCGTTTTATCTCTTTTTGGAGCTTCTCCTGCTGGGATTCTGCACTGAAGAAGCCCTCTGCGTAGTCGTAATAGGTGGGTTCGATAACTATTTTGCCCGTTTCCTCCGCAGGGCTTTTGTATATGGTGTAGGCAAGGCCACCCGTGAACCAGAAATACTCGGGATGGTCGTACTGAAGGGCTACCGCAACGTTTCGTATGCTGCCCTTGAAATCCTCTACGTTTACGTTTGTGATGGTAAACTCGTCATCGCACTCGCTGACGGTGGGAATAAAGCTTTCGTAAAGTTTTTTCCCGAAGGGGGTAAGCTGGTCGTAATAGCTGCCCAAAGAGCTGCCCGACGAATCGGGAGTTTGGGAGCCTATATCGGAAAAATCCTGCTGAGGGGAGGAGGGGGAATCGGTCAGGGACAAAGCCACACCGATGGCAATAAGAATTACTATTATCTATCCAAGTATCTTCATTATTTGCCCTCCCCTTCTGCCACGGCATCTGCGATGGACTTTATCTGCTCTATGGAAAGGTCGGGATGGCCTTTTGAGATTATTTGGCAAAGATAGCGTTCGGAGCTGCAGTCTTTAGAGGACATACGGCCCACAACCAGGAAGGATATTCCGTAAAGAAGAATTACGGCAAAGTAGAAAACGAAGGTCACCGTATCGTATCTGCCGGAGCCTGCCAGCAGGTAGATGCCGTTTATCGCAAGAGGAATAAGCAGGCTGGCCGCAAGCCAAACCGCCGAGGAACGCACCTTATCCTCCTTTACGATGCCCTCTTTAAGCATACGGTTTTCGATTTTATTGGCGGTAAAACGGACGTGCCACATAGTGTAATAGTAGCCCATAAGAATTCCCACAAAAAGGTGGAAGGGCACCGAGGTGAGAAGCTTCGCACCAAGAAGCTCCGGGCTGTTTTGAAGTGCAAAATGCAGATTTTCGGCAAGGGCAAAGCCCAAGGACAGGAAGGTTGAATAAACTATTCCGTCGAAAAGGTAGTTGAAGTTTTTATTTTTGTGGGTAATAAAGAAAAGCAAACACCATTTTACGATAATCTGTATAAGGGACAGACCTATAAAGGACACCAGAGAAAGATGGGCAAGCTCGACCCCCACAGAGCCGTATACTATGGTTCCTTCGGCCGAAAAGGTAATCGAATTTTTAAATAAAGCATCTATTCCCTGTACTATTAAATCCTGAAGCAGGCAGACGGGCAGATAGCCCACAGCTCCCGCACCGAAAAGCAGGGCAAGCAGACCTATGGGTTCCCTCTCGATACGGTCTTTATAAAAAACGTAGCCGCACAGAATTACGGCGGGAATTACTGCCACCAAAGACAGTTCAAAAGAAAAATGGTTCATATCTTCCTCCCGAAAATAGTTTATGCCTTGATTTTATAATATTTGTCGTATAATGTCAATCGGAAAGGAGATTTTCTATAAGACTCGAAAATTTTATCGGCACGCAGGGAGTGCTCGGCTCGGCAGGACTCTTTTAAGCTTCGATTAATAAAAAATATAAAAGTAAACAAAAAAGCAATCTGATGCCCTAAAGGGTGTCAGATTGCATTTTTTATTGTGCAAGATATTCGGGATGCATTCTCAAATCCGTTGGGGTTATTCCGAAATGCCGTTTGAATGCCTTATTAAAGTTTGCCGTGTTGTTAAAGCCGCAGGAAAGGGCGATTTCCAGTATTGTTTGTTCCCTTTCGGTTGTCAAAAGCCGCACCGCCTGTTCCAGCCTTCTTGTAGCGATATAGTCCCAAAGGTTAATGCCGTTATACTTTTTAAAAATGTGAGAAAAGTAGTTGGGTGTCATTCTCGCAACTACGCTAAGGTCATCAAGGTACAGCTTATCGGT
>JAXJWR010000289.1:0-1413 GCA_036307905.1 Acutalibacteraceae bacterium | reverse complement strand
GTTGCCGCGGCGGGCCTGATAATCCTCGAAGTTGGAGCAGGAGGAAATTTCAACATAGCGGCCGTAGGAGGGCATCCAAACCTCGATGTCGTAGGTTTTGGCCGAAGAGAAGCCAAGGTCTCCCGTGCAGAGGCATACAACTCTGTAAGGAAGGCCCAGACCTGCCAGAACACGCTCGGCATCGGCGGTGAGCTTCTCCAGCTCTTCGTAAGAATTTTCGGGGTCGGCAAACTTAACAAGCTCAACCTTATTAAACTGGTGCTGACGAATAAGACCTCTGGTATCACGTCCTGCAGAGCCTGCCTCGGCACGGAAGCAAGCCGAATAGGCGCAGTACTTGATGGGGAGCTGTTCGCCGCTTAAAATCTCGTCGCGGTGCATATTGGTAACGGGCACCTCGGCAGTGGGGATAAGGAAATATTCATTATTGGAAAGCTTGAAGGCATCCTCCTCGAACTTGGGGAGCTGGCCTGTTGCGGTCATAGAAGCGCGGTTTGCCATAAAGGGAGGCAGGATTTCGGTATAGCCGTGCTCTGTATGGGTGTCAAGGAAATAGGAGATTATTGCACGCTCAAGACGGGCGCCGAGACCTTTATAGAAATGGAAACGGGTGCCGGTAACCTTTGCGGCGGTTTCGGGGTCGAGAATTCCGAGATTCTGACCGATATCCCAATGAGCCTTAGGCTCGAAATCGAAATTCTTAGGCTCACCGTTTCTTCTGATTTCGGGATTAGCCGAATCATCTGCACCCACAGGAACGGTGGATGAGGGAATGTTGGGTATCATAAGGAGGAGCTGTCGCTGTTTTGCCTCCAGCTCGGCAAGGGCGGTATCGTCGGCCTTGATTTTATCGGAAATTTCCTTCATTTCGGCAAAGATGGCGGTTACGTCCTTACCCTCTTTTTTATACTGAGGAATCATTTTGGAAACCGCATTCTGTTTTGCCTTAAGCTCCTCAACGGCGGTGATTATCTCGCGGCGCTGAAGGTCGATGGCAAGAAGCTCGTCGATTTCCTTATCGAGATTTCCCTGGCGGTCGCGTACGGCCTGTTTTACTCTTTCGGGATCCTGACGGACAATTTTAATATCTAACATTTTTATATCTCCTTTTCCGAAACTAGTCGGTCAATCTTTTTGCAAAATCCTGAAGTTCTTTTTTACTGTAGAACTCGATAGTGAGGGTTCCTTTTCCCTTGCCCTTGGCGGCTATTTTTACCTTGCGGCCAAGCTCGTTTTTTATGGCAAGCTCCACCTCGGTATAGAAGGTATCCACAGGTTTTTCGGTCTTTTTGGATGAAGACTTTGAAGCGTTTTTAAGCATTGCCTCCAGCTCGCGAACCGATGCGCCGCCCTCTGCGGCTTTAAGCATATCCGAGCGAAGGGGCGAGCCCTTTTCGGCCGAAAGCAGGGTTC
>JAXJWR010000288.1:0-1027 GCA_036307905.1 Acutalibacteraceae bacterium | reverse complement strand
GCTCGAACTCAACCTTGTTTCCGAGAACGTTTACAGCAAGAGAAAGTGCCTCGTCAAAGCTGATTGAGGTCTCCATATGGGGTAAAATTGCCCTGATAAGGTCGGGATATTTTGCAATATCCAAGGAAAGTGCCTTGTTAAGAAGTTGTTCCATAACGTAGCGCTGACGGTCGGTACGTCCGTAGTCGTTAGCGGTGCCTTGTGTTGTGGCAACCGAGCGGATTCGTGCCCAACCAACAGCCTGAACACCGTTCAAGACCTGCTTGCCCGCCTTCTTTACAAGATAGGGTGTGGCGTCGACCTTCATATGCATACATTGTTCGCGAATGTTGGCGTTAAGTCCGTTTTTCGCATTGATCTCGGCCTGACGCACCTCCACCTCGATGCCATCTACTGCCTCGATAATCTCGGCCATTCCGTAGAAGTTTACGGTAGCATATTCCTTAATGTCAAGTCCGAAGTTCTTGTTTAAGGTCTTAATAGCAAGCTCGGGGCCGTCTACCGCGTATGCCGAGTTTATCTTGTTGGGACGGTAGGATTTTCCGTTATGGTTGGGAATTTCCACAATAGAATCGCGCATTACCGAAATGAGCTTGAGGTCGCCCGTGCCCGTGTTGATGGAAAGAATCATTATGGAGTCGGAAAGACCGGTAAAGGAACCCATCTTTCTTGAATCGATGCCAAAGAGGGCAACGTTCATAATTTTTTCGTCGATAGGTACTATCTCGCTAATTTCCTTATCGGTAATTTCCTTGTGGTTATAGTTCTGTTTTACCTCTGCAACAAAGCCGATAAGCCAGCCTGCGATTATGCAGATTGCAAGAATTATTGCGGTAATGACCGACAAAAGGCTGATAACAAGCGCCTTCTTAGGCTTTGAAAGCTTTAAAAAGCCTGCCTTCAGGCGCGCGAAAAAGCCCGGCTTTTTGGTCAGGCTATCCAGTTTTATTTCCTTTTCCTTGTTTTTCTTTGCCTTTTCTTTTTTGGGGGTTGCTTTGGAAGGTTTTCCCGTTTCTTTTCCCATTTC
>JAXJWR010000287.1:0-5573 GCA_036307905.1 Acutalibacteraceae bacterium | reverse complement strand
TGTCATAAAAAAATAGTAAAATGGAGCAGAAAAATTGCCAAAACGGACAAATTTGCGCTATAAAAATTTTAATTCATCTCGCATAAAAAAGCAACGACTACGAGTGTGCGCCATAGTCGTTGCTTTATATCAATATGGTTATGAGAAGAGGTGGAAATCTTCCGAACCGGTATATGGTGTCTCGCCGAAGCAAGCTACTTACAGCTTACGTTCTCGAAGGAGATACCTTCGCAGCACTGAAGATAGATGGCTTGTCTTTTAGACTCGCCGCTATCGATAAGAATATTTTTAAACTTAATATTCTTAATGAAATGACCCGGGACGTCGAAGCCCGAAAGCTCTATTGCCTGACATTCGCGATTTTCACCGTCCATACCCTTAAGCCTTGCGGTGATAAGGAGTTCCTCAAAGGAACAATTCTCAAAAATCGGAACGGTTGGGGCACCCTCGCCGTCATCGTTATAACCCACAGAATGCATAAGCACACGGCAGGTACGGGTATTTCTTACCCTGACGTTTCGAACGAAGCCGCCGCGCTTTTTGGTGGCCTTTATTTCGATTCCGAATACCGAATCGCCCATATCGCAGTTCCAAATTTTAATATCGTTTATTCCGCCCGACATTTCGCTTCCTACCGTTATTCCGTGACCGTAGTGGCTTATACAGTCGAAGACCTTTATATGCTCGCAGGGGCGGTTTATAATGTTACCTTCGGGGTTTTTACCGGATTTTATGGCAACGGCATCGTCGCCGGTATAGAACTGACAATCGAAGATGGTACAGTTTGAGGAGGAATCGGGATCCCAGCCGTCACCGTTCCAGACTCCGTCGGACTTGAAGGTACAGCCGCAGGTAACCACGTTTTTACTGTAAATCATATGGAAATTCCATGAGGCTCCGTTTTCGATAGTTATACCGTAGACGGTAACGTTTTCGGCCGAGCTTAGGTTTATAAGACGGGGACGGACTCTGCCCTGAATAGTGGTATTGGTCTCGCATTCCCTGAGCTTATCGCCCAAGGAGGCAAGATAATCTTTCATAAGTATGGTTTCGACCCTTATTACCTCTTCGGCCAACGGTCTTCCGCCGCCGCAAACACTGCCCTCGCCACAGATACGGACATTTTTACAGGTGATGGTGTTTCGGTCGAGAGAGCCCACGTTTATAAGGGCGGCATAGCACATCATTTCGA
Source organism: Acutalibacteraceae bacterium (assembly GCA_036307905.1). Taxonomy (GTDB): domain Bacteria; phylum Bacillota; class Clostridia; order Oscillospirales; family Acutalibacteraceae; genus SFWF01. The sequence goes on along the minus strand of JAXJWR010000287.1, from coordinate 4,381 downwards.
TGCCCTCAAAGCGGCTTTTGATTTTAGGCTCGTAATCGTGAACGTTTATGGTTCCATGAAGAATCGCGCCTTTATCGAGATAAAGTTCCATATCCGAATGAAGAAAAAGTGAGCCTGTAATAAAGTCGCCTTCGGGAATATAGACGCACTCCCCTTCCTTACAGGAGTCGATTGCCGCCTGAATAGCCTTTGTGTTAATGGTTTTTCCATCGCCTACCGCGCCGAAATCGGCAATATTTATACGGCGACGAACAGGCTCGGTTTTAGCGGTTATTTCTTCTTTAAAATCCTTTCCGATAAGGGTAAAAGTATACTCTGTATCGGGGGTAAGATTTTCTGCCTCAAGGTGACATTTTTCGGTTTTTCCAAGACTCTTTTCGCCGAGGCTGACCTCGAAAAAGTCGTCTTTTTTATAGGTTTCGGGCAGGTCCCAATAGAGGACGATCGAACTTTGTTTGGAAACAAAGCTTACCATATTATCTCTCCATACCGAAGTAATCTACAGAGTTATTGTAGCAGATATTCTCTACTACCTTTCCGACGTATTCGAGGTTGTTTGTCATTTCGCCCTTTTCCATCATATCTCCGAGGTAGTTACAGAGGATTCTTCTGAAATAGTGGTGACGGGGATAGGACAGAAGTGAACGGCTATCGGTAAGCATACCTACGAATACGGCAATATGTCCCGTAGCGGTAAGGTCGCGGAGATGCTGCTCCATACCAACCTTATTATCGAGGAACCACCAGGCAGGACCGTACTGCATTTTGCCTCTTGCCTCGTTGCTCTGGAAGGCACCGATAAGGGACATAATTTCGGTATTCATCTTGGGGTTAAGGTTGAAAACAATCGTTTTGGGGAGAAGTCCCTCATTGTTTAGCTTGTCGAAGAGACGGGAGGTAAGGGTAATGCTGTTAGTATCTGAGATAGAATCAAAGCCTGTATCAAGACCAAGTTTATCCAGCATAACGGCATTATTGTTACGCATTGCGCCTATATGAAGCTCGGTAGCGATATTGTATTTAGCATAAAGCTTCATAAGAAAATAGGTCAGATAGCCCTTAAATATTTCGGTTTCGTGGAGGGTGGGGATGGTTCCCGCAAGGGCTTTTTTAAGAACAGCGTCGGCTTCCTCGGCGGTGGTAACCTCGCATACACGCTCAACAGCGATATCGCTTGCCTTTGCGCCAACCTTAATAAAGGCGTTCAGGCGGTTTTCGAGAGCATCCTCTAAATCGGAAATAGAGTTGATGGGATGGGTAAGGTCGGCAAGCTTTCCTACAAAGCCTTTATAGCCTGCGGCATCGATATTCATAACCTTATCGGCACGGAAGGCCGGAGTTACGGTAAACTTATAGCCCTTTTCCTTAATTTTTTCGAAGGTGGTAAGGTCGTCGAAAACCTCGTTGGTGGTATAAATATGCTTTACGTTGGAGCTCTCTATTAGCTTCTGAGGGGTGATGCCGTTTTTGAGAATATAGTCATTACACTCGTCCCAGATAGCCTCGGCATTTTCGGCATTGATTTCGGTGGTGCAACCGAAAAACTCCTCGAGCTCCATCTGTGACCAATGATAGAGGGGGTTGCCGAAGGCGGTGCCGAGTACGGTGCAATAGGTAACGAATTTTTCTTTATTTGAGGCATCACCTGTAATAAAGCGCTCGTTTACGCCGTAGTTACGCATAAGACGCCACTTATAATGGTCGCCTGCGAGCCAGATTTCAAATACGTCTGAGAAGGGCTTGTTTTCGAGAATCTGCTTCTCGGGGAGATGACAGTGATAGTCGAAAATAGGCATATCCTTGGCATAACCGAAGTAAAGCTCCTCAGCGGTTTTATTGGTAAGTAAAAAATTCTTCTTAATATAACTCATAAAAATTCTCCTTTATATTGATTGTCGTGCAAAATCATTATAGTGTTACTCCGTCTTTAAAGATGGCAATATCGTAATATCCGTTTTCTTCGCTTTTAGGCTTTGCACCGTTTGCCACAGAAAGACAGAGTTCAAAAAGTTTTTCTCCCTCAGCACCCATATCTGCGCCATCTAAAAGGACACCTGCGTTAAAGTCAATCCAGTGTGGCTTTTTAGCGGCAAGGGCAGAATTTGTTGCGATTTTAAGGGTTGGCACGGGGGCAGAAAGAGGAGTTCCGCGACCCGTTGTGAAGAGGATTATGTGAGCGCCGGATGCGGCAAGATTGGTAACGGCAACCATATCGTTTCCGGGGCCGTTTACAAGATAAAGTCCACCGTCGGATTCAGGTTTTTCGCCAAAGCCGAGTGCTCCCATAAGGGGCACCTTACCTGCCTTCTGAACACAGCCTAAGGATTTTTCCTCGAGGGTTGAGATGCCGCCTGCGATATTCCCAGGAGAGGGATTGTCGGCAATACCTTCGCCGTGGTCGATAAAATACTGACGGAAGGCCTTTATCATATCGGTGGCAGAGGCAAATGCCTCCTTGCTTACACTTCGCGAAAGCAGAAGCTGCTCGGCACCGAAAACTTCGGGGATTTCGGTCATAAGAACGGTTCCGCCGTACTCTGCAAAATATTCCATAGCGCGACCCACAAGGGGGTTGGCGGTAATTCCGCTATATCCGTCCGAGCCGCCGCATTTAACGGCAATATTAAGCTTTGATACGGGTATATCGGTTCTTTCGTCCTTTTCCATTCTTGCCTTAAGGTCAGCTATAATAGCCATTCCATCTGCTATTTCGTCCTCGCAGTCCTGAATGTTAAGGAATTTTACACGGTCCTTATCATAATCGCCGAGGACGGTTTTCATAATGGCGATTCCGTTTTCCTCACAGCCGAGGCCCAGTACGAGCACACCGCCTGCGTTAGGATGACGGATAAGTCCGCAGAGAATCTTCTGTGTGTTTAAAAGGTCGCCACCAAGTTGAGAGCAACCGTAGGGGTGACAGAGCGCCTTTCCACCGCTTTTTGCGGCAAGGGTCTTGGCAACGTCGTTAATGCAGCCGACGGTTGGAATTATCCAAAGTTCGTTACGGATTCCGGCGCTGCCGTCCTTTCTGAGATAGCCCGAGAAAGTTCCGCTTCGACCCTCGGTTTTCGAGGTTTCGGCAGGAATATATTCCCAATCATCCATACCCTTAAGGTTGGAAGAAAGATTTTTTGGCGAGACCCTGTCCCCTATTTCGATATTTTCGGTTGCAGAGCCGATGGGAAAGCCGTATTTCATAACGTTTTCACCCTTCTTTATCTCACTCAGGGCATATTTCTGACCGTCAGCGCGAACCTCCACGTTATCTAAGGGATGAATCTGCATCAGGCTTCAACCTCCTCTAAAAGGTCGGAAAGGTCACAGCCCCAGAAATCTGTATTGGCGAGGATTTCGGCAACAGATTTGTTCTTCATAAATTCCATAACGGCAGGGTCGTCGTTGGGGGTGCCCACCTTATAGAATTCGATAAGCTTTTTAAGGGCAAACAGGAGGTGCTTCGGATAGCTTCCGAAACGCTTTTTGTATTCGAGTACAGAGGGCAATACACGAACCTTATACTTGCTTACAGAGTTAAGTGCGATAGAGGAAAGATAATGCTTAATATAGGGGTTGGAGAAACGGATAAGCACGTTTTCAGCATAGTCGACAAGCTCTTCACGGGGAAGGTCTAAGGTAGGAATAATTTCTTCGAAGAGGCAGGTACGAACAAAGCCGCGCATATCATCGTCGTCCATACAGGATTTTACGGTATCGAAGCCTGAAAGAAGGGCGAAGAGCACCATAGAGGTATGGGCGCCGTTAAGAATTCTGACCTTACGGGTGCGGTATCTCTCGAGGGCATCCTTTGTGATAATAACGTTGAGGTTTGCCTTAGAGAAGGGCAGTTCCTTTTCTAAATCGAAATCGGTTTCGATTACCCAGAGGTGGAAGAACTCAGAGGTGTTTACCATATTGTCCTCGTAGCCGAGGTCGAGCTGTTCGTCCTTCGGATAGCCTGTGTTGATGCGGTCAACAAGGGTGTTGCAGAAAACATTTTCGGTTTCAATCCAATTTTTAAACTCGTCTCCGAGATTCCAATGATCGGCATACTGTAAGACAGTCTTTTTAAGATTATCGCCGTTGCGGTCGATAAGCTCGCAGGGTAGAAAAATAAATCCCTTAAGGCCCTTTTCGAATCTACGCTTTAAAAGGAGGGTGAGCTTTGCGGGGAAAGCTGCAGGAGGAATATCCGTAATTTTATCGGTGTCCTTAAACTCGATTCCCGATTCGGTGGTATTGGAAATAATAAAGCGAGCCTCGGGGATATCGGCAAGGTTTAAATACTCCTCAAAATTCTCGTAGGGCTTAACGCAGCGGGAAATTACGTCGATTTTAGAGACCTCGACACCCTCTGCGCCACGGATAAGGTGGGTGTACAAAC
>JAXJWR010000286.1:0-4203 GCA_036307905.1 Acutalibacteraceae bacterium | reverse complement strand
GTGTCGGCCAGGACGCGAAAAATCCCGCCGTTTATTCCCAAAGAGGCAATAAGCAGCGCAAGGCAAAGAAATACCGAAACAAGTTTCTTTATCTGCGTCATAGCGTGTCCTTTCCTTTACGTCACATATATTTTAATTATATCAATTAGGTGGTAGAGTGTCAATAGCGTTTCGGCACAATTCGCTATTTTATGTAAACCAAATTTTGGCTTGCAGCATCTGTTTAAGTCAATATATTATTGTAAACGCCTTGACTTAAACAGGGTTTGATGTTATTATTATGTTGATTATATATATAAAGGAGTTGGTTTCTTCATGGACGACGGGTGTAGTTTAAGTACATTTACCGAAGGCCGATTGTGTTTATTACAGAAAAACCTAACAGAAAATTCAGACCTACTGGACATAATTTCGCAAAATTCCGGAACTATAATTCTTCTTTTTATACTTCTGGCATTTAGTGCGTTCTTCTCTTCCTCTGAAACGGCAATAACGGCCGTCAGCAAGATAAGAATCAAGGCGATGGCCGACAACAACGTCCGACCCGCCAAGACCGCACTTGGACTTATGAACAATTTCGATCGCTCAATCACTACCATTCTGGTGGGAAACAACATTGTAAATATTGCAATGAGTTCCTTCTCTACCCTGCTTGCAATACACCTTGGTATTGACGTAATGGTAATGACCCTTTGCGTAACTGCGATTGTAATTCTGTTTGGAGAGGTTCTGCCAAAATCTCTGGCTAAAGAATTTGGCGAATCCTATACCCTTAAAATAGCGGCTCCGCTTCGTTTTATGGGAATAGTTCTTTGGCCTGTTTCGGCCCTGTTTACACTTATATCCCGCCTGGTTACAAAGCTCTTTGCAAAATCGCAGGAGCCTACCGTCACCGAGGATGACGTTATTGATATAATTGAAGATATGGAAGAGGAAGGCTCCCTCGACGAGGATGAAAGCCGCCTGCTTTATTCCGCCTTCGAGTTTGGCGACGTTGCCGTTTTCGACATTCTGACCGACCGAAGAGATATGCTTTGTATCGACATTGATTCCTCCGATGAAGAAATTCTTAGCATAATTAAAACATCGCCCTATTCAAGAATACCCGTGTACAGGGGCGATATTGATAACTGTATAGGCGTTCTTAGAATAAGAGAATATTTGGAAAACTATTTGAACGGAAACTCTCCCGACATTAGGACGCTGCTTGACTCTCCCCTTTTCGTTGTACCCGAAACTAAAATTGACGAGCTTCTTTCTGATATGAAGCGTCTTCGTAAGCCGTTGGCTCTTGTTAAAAACCGTACCGGACGCATCCTTGGACTTGTTACTATGGAGGATATGCTGGAAGAGCTTGTAGGCGAAATTTGGGACGAAAACGATAAAATAGAGGACAAGTTCCGTCAGATAGACGAAACCACCTTTGAGGTAAGTGCCGACCTTTCGGTTGTGTCTGCCTTCGAGATGATGGATTACGACGATTTCGACCGTGACGAGTGCGGCCACTACACCCTTAGAAAATGGATGGGCAGAATGCTTGGCCGAGTTCCTTCGCTCGGTTCGCAGTTTACCTATCGCCGACTTACGGTTACAGCAGAAAAGGTTTTTAGAGGACGTCTTGTTTCCCTTGTTTTTAAAATAAGCGAGCCCCTCCCCGACGAAACGGAGGGTGATGAATAATGACTGTTCAAATTATTATAATTCTAATTTGTCTTTTAGGCTCTGCCTTCTTTTCGGCCAGCGAAACTGCATATAATCTCGCAAATGAGTCGCAGCTGGAAAAAAAGGCTGAAAAGGGTCTTGCAAACAAGCTGGCCTATAAAATAAGTCAAAGCTACAATTTTGCGCTTACTTCAATTCTTATAGGCAACAATATCGTAAACTTTATTCTTTCCTCTATCGCAACATCTCTGTCGCTGGCTTTACTGGTGGAAACTAATATCACCGGCGAAAACCTTGCTGCCGCCGTTGCAACCATGGTTACTACCATAGTAGTTTTAATTTTCGGTGAAATTGCTCCCAAGGTCATTGCAAAAGGCAATTCCAAGCTTTTGATTAAGATTTTCTCGGTACCACTCTTTGTGGTTATGATTATTTGTTCGCCCATCGCTTATTTGATAAATCTGTTGATTCAGTTGGTCGACAAGATTTTTGTAAACGATGAAAACGTTGTAACTCCCGACGAGCTTGCCTCTATTATCGAAACCGGTGAAGAAGAAGGCTCTATTGACGAGGAACGAAGCGAGCTGCTGCAATCCGCTATTGATTTTAACGAGACCTCCGTTAAGGAAATTATGATTCCCCGCGTCGATATGACCGCTGTGGATATTAACGACGGAATTGACGAAATCCTCAAGGTTGTATTTGAAACCCCCTATTCAAGACTTCCCGTATATGAGGAAAGCATCGATAATGTTATAGGAATACTTGTTGTGCAAAATCTTTTGCGACTTCTTGCAGATACCCCTAAAGAGGAAATCGACCTTCGCAGTCTTTTAGTTGAACCGTATTACATTCACATGACGGTTAAACTGCCCGACGCGCTGGACGTTCTTCGTGAAGAACGCACCCACATTATGATTGTACTGGACGAATTCGGTGGTACAATGGGCATCGCTACCATGGAAGATATTCTCGAAGAACTGGTGGGCGAAATCTGGGACGAGGATGAAGAGGCCGAGCATGATATTGTTAAATCCGGTCCTGATAAATATACCGTTGAAGGTGACATGAATATATTCGATTTCTTCGAGGCGGTCGACTTCAACTGTGGAGATTTTGAAAGCGAGTACACAACCGTTGGTGGTTGGGCGATTGAGATGCTGGAGGGCTTCCCCGAAGAGGGTGCATCCTTTAGCTATGAAAATCTCACCGTAACCATCGATACGATTGAAGACCATCGTATAACAAAGCTTATCGCCGTCGTTCTTCCAAAAGAAGAGGAAGAATCGGACTAATGCTTATATAAGATAAACCACCAAGGACAATACCTTGGTGGTTTATTTTATATTGCTCGATTTTCGTTTGCTTTTTTAAAGTTCGGCTCGCAGGTGAGGTTTATTCCCAGACGCTTAAAGATTTTTTCATCTATCTGTGAAAGCATAACGGTAGAGTGAACCTCGCATCCGCGAAGATTTTCAAGCTGTTCCATCGCCTTTTCTGCATCGGGATTCGTTGTTGCGCAGATGGACAAAGCTATTAGAATCTCGTCGGTATGAAGTCTTGGGTTACGGTTGCCGAGATGGTCAACCTTAAGATGCTGAATAGGTTGAATAGTTTCGGGAGATATAAGGTGAAGCTCATCATCCAGACCGGCCAGCGCCTTAAGAGCATTGAGAAGAAGTGCTGAGGAAGAACCTAAAAGGTCAGAGGTTTTGCCTGTAAGAATTCGACCATCGGGCAGTTCGATAGCGGCGGCAGGAAGGCCCGTATCGGCCGCTCTCTCAAGAGCAGGTGTGGTTACCTTTCTGTCGTTGGCAGTAACCCCTGCCTTTTTCATGAGAAGCTCCAGCTTATATACGGTATCGTCGGTAACGTTACCTTTTTTATGCTCGCAAAGGCCTGCATAATATCTACGAATGATTTCATCGCAAGCGGCCTTACGCACAGCGGCATCGTCACAAATGCAGTTGCCTGCCATATTAACGCCCATATCCGTTGGGGATTTATAAGGACATTCTCCATAAATTGTTTCCAGCATTGCGGTTACAACAGGGAAAATTTCAACGTCACGATTATAGTTTACGGTGGTGGTTCCATAAGCCTCGAGATGGAAAGGGTCGATCATATTGACGTCGTTAAGATCTGCTGTTGCGGCTTCATATGCAAGGTTTACGGGATGATTGAGGGGCAAATTCCATATGGGGAAGGTTTCGAACTTGGCATATCCTGCTTCAATTCCACGCTTATTGTCGTGATAAAGCTGGGAAAGACAGGTTGCCATTTTACCACTACCCGGTCCCGGTGCGGTTATAACTATAAGTTCGCGGCTTGTTTCGATATACTCGTTCTTGCCATAACCTTCATCACTAACAACCTTTGACACGTTGGAAGGATAGCCCTCGATAGAGTAATGCTTATAAACCTTGACACCAAGGCCTTCAAGACGGGTTTTAAATGCCTTTGCCTGGGGCTGTCCTGAATAGCAGGTCATAACGACGCTGCCTACGTATAGCCCGATAGAGCGGAATATATCGATCAGGC
>JAXJWR010000285.1:0-3230 GCA_036307905.1 Acutalibacteraceae bacterium | reverse complement strand
GGTCATATATGCCCTGAAGTTGTCGAACTTTTGGTCGTACTCTCCGGGCATTTTGTTTATGAGGGAGCATTTTCCGTGTACCACCTCGTCGTGAGAGATGGGCAATATAAAGTTTTCGGAAAAGGCATATACAAAGGAGAATGTAATTAAATTATGCTCGAACTTGCGGTAGATGGGGTCCAGCGACTGATAACGGAGGGTGTCGTTCATCCAACCCATATTCCACTTGAAATTAAATCCGAGGCCTCCCCTGTCGGCAGGTCCTGTAACTATCGGCCAAGCGGTAGACTCCTCTGCAATCATCATAACCTTGGGGTTTACGGTATGGCAGGCCTCGTTAAGGCGGCGGAGAAACTCAATAGCCTCGATATGCTCCTTTCCGCCATGCTGGTTAGGATGCCACTCTCCATAGCCGCGGCCATAGTCGAGATAAAGCATAGAGGCCACCGCATCTACGCGAATTCCGTCTACGTGAAATTCCTTTACAAACATACAAGCGCTGGAGAGCAGAAAATTCATAACCTCTACCCTGCCGTAGTTAAAAACGCAGGTTCCCCATTCCTTATGCTCGCCCCTGGTGGGGTCGTCATACTCGAAACAGCAGGTTCCGTCGAAACGGAAAAGGCCGTGCTCGTCTCGGGGAAAGTGGGCGGGCACCCAATCGAGAATTACACCGATTCCCGCCGAGTGGAAAATATCCACCATTTTCTTAAAATCGTCGGGAGTGCCATAACGGGAGGTGGGGGCAAAATAGCCTGTCACCTGATAACCCCAAGAGCCCGAATAAGGATACTCGGTCATGGGCATAAACTCTACGTGGGTGTAGCCCATACTTTTGGCATACTGCGAAAGCTCCGTCGCCAACTTTACGTAATCGAAATTGGCGCCATCCTCATACTTACGCCACGATTCGCAATGAACCTCGTAAATATTTATGGGAGAGCAGTACATATCCCAGTTTTTGATATGGTTTTGCCAGGCGCTGTCCTGCCAGAGATAGCCTGCGCTGTCGTAAAAACGCGAAGCGTTTTGGGGCGCGGTTTGACTGTGACGCGCATAGGGGTCGGCCTTGAGGGTTACCCCTCCGTCGGGACCCCAGATGGCATATTTATAGGCATCGAAATTTTTTACACCCAAAACCGAGGTTTCCCATATTCCGGAGGTCACCTTATGCATGGGGGCTGCATCAAAGCGCCAACCGTTAAAATCGCCAACTACGCTTACGGCGGATGCATTTGGAGCCCACACCCTGAATATTGCTTCTTCCCCGACCCTGTGGGAACCCAAAATCTCGTAGGTGTCGGCCGAGAGCTGCTGATGGAAAAGCTGCAGCCTTTCTTGAATTGTTTTTTCGCTATGGAACACTATTTCACCTCAATGGAAACAAGACGAAAGGTGTTCTTCCCTTCGTCGATTTTAACATTGCGGAATAATAATACACGGTATTATAATTCATACCATAATAATTTTAACAGAAAAACTACAAATATGCAAGGAAAATTTTGTTAATGTTATATTGCAACAAACAATTTTTTGTTTTGAAATGTGTGCATTTTGCACAAATTTAGGCTTTTTTTCGATAGTAACTTCTTTTTTAATTGATTCTTTCGACCTTCTTCGGCAAAAAAGCCTGTTTTTCTTTGGCGCAGAAAAACTTTACAACCCCCCGTTTAATATGGTATTATGAATAAAACAAATTAGGAGTTACGTTTATGAATTGGTTATACGACCTTGTTACCAATCCCTATATTCTTACCGCAGTTTCCTCTTGGGCGCTGGCCCAGGTGCTTAAAACCATTATATACGGGCTGATAAACAAAAGGCTGGATTTATGGCGGCTGGTGGGAGACGGCGGTATGCCCAGCGGACACTCGGCAACGGTGGCCTCCTTAGCGACAATTTGCTGTCTTATACACGGGCCTGCAAGCTTTCAGTTTGCGATAAGCTTTATTCTGGCCATCATCGTTTGTCACGATGCCACAGGTGTTCGACAGGAAACCGGAAAGCAGGCGGTGGTTATCAACCAGATTGTAGAGCTTATAGGAAAAATATCCGACCACAACATTGCCGACGACGTTAAACTCAAGGTGTTTGTGGGACACACATACACACAAGTGATTGCCGGCGTCATTTTGGGAATAGTCAATGCAGTTATTCTTCACTTCTTTGCATTTTAAAAAAATCGCAGAAACCCACGAAAACGGGCTTCTGCGATTTTTATCTTACTATGTAATATAAGCGGTAACCTTTAGAACGGTCACAGGCATATTGGTTATCCTTCATCATTTCAAAGGAGAGTTCAAGATGCAGTCTCTCCATAATTTCGGTTATTCCTGCCGCTCTCACCCGTTTCGCAAAACGGTCGGTTTCGGCGGCACGAAGGACAGGGTCCTCTATCCTTACGGTTTTAAGGAAATCCACCGAAAGATATTCGTACTCGATTTTTTCTTTAATTTCGGGTGTTTCGGCCTCTTTAAGGGCAAGGGCGAAAAGTCTGTCGGTTTCGGCCAGCAGCTCGTCGGTTACATATTCGGCATTGGGCTGGTCGTAAAGGGTAACGTATTTTCCCCTTGCGGCGTCGCACCAAAGGTCAATATACTCCTTCATATATTTCCCTGCTTTACCGAAAACGCCACTTGTAAATTCGGTTATAAGCTCCTCTGTGTTTAAAGAGGTATCCTTCATAAGACGGCCGTACATATAGATTTTAAGGTCGTCCATACAGGGAGATGCACCGTAGGAGAAATTGCCCTGCTGAAGCACGCCCTTAATCCCGTGCTTTTTATATATTTTTATATTTTCGGCGGAGGTTTTAAAGTTGGGGAAGGGCATCAGATAATGGGAGAAGTTTACGGCATAATCCCAGATATAAAGGCGGTCGCAAATGGCCGACCATTCCTTAATATTTCTTAAAAACTCGGCGGTTTTGCTGTCGGGTTTTTGTTTTGCGATGTTTTCAATATCGTCGCCCCACTCACACTCGATATTGCAAAGCCGCACGATAACGTTGGGCAACGGACGCACCGTTTTGGGGGCAATTCGAGTATACTGATAGGCAAAGGTATGAATGAGAACGTCCGGATAAAGCTTGGCAACCTCGGCCGCCACCTTATTTACAAAGGCGATATTTGTGCCTGCGGGCGAACCCTCGGCCTCGTCGACGGCGCGGCAATTTTCACAGCGACAATAGTTCTGATTATCGTTTTGAGCCACAGAAAATACACGGCAAT
>JAXJWR010000284.1:0-8065 GCA_036307905.1 Acutalibacteraceae bacterium | reverse complement strand
GAGGACTTTATGTTCCGCTTCTACATTCACGACCCGTGGTGGCTCAATTCCCCCTGGTATGACCGTTACGACGGCTTTGCCTCGGATATTTATCTGCCTCTTGCGGTCACCCGTATTAAAGAGGACGGAAGCGTACAAAGCGCCGAGTTATTTAACATTCTCTCTATTGATAACTCCTTCGGCGATATGCCCGATGCCTGCGTAAATGAGCCTATTCCCCACATTTTAAAGGCTAAAAAAGATGCAGGTGATGCTCCTGCGCCCTTAGTTTGGGTATATCCTATGAGAGAATATTCCACCGCCACCGACGAAGCTACCATCCGTGATATGTATTTTGGCGACCGCTATATTATGGATGCCATAAATAACGGATTACCCCTTAACTGCGTGGTTTCCTCCGACATTTTCCTTAAAACAGATTTAGAGGTTTATAAGCACAGTGTTCTTATCTCGCCCGTACAAATAAACGGCGAGGTGCAGGCTCGCCTTGATGAGTATGTAAGTAACGGAGGAAAGGTTGTTTTCTACGGAAACCGCGAGAGTTTGAACTCGGTCTGCAAAGATGCTGTTAAGGTTAGCATTGACGAGGCTCCCGAAAACATCCGAAAAGCTCTCGAAAGCTATAAAATCTCAATCGACTTTATCCGCAAGACCGACAAAAAACCGCCGACCATGAGCATTGCCCGAAGCAACAACGGACTTTTCTTCTCGGCTTATTCGGTTGACACCACCGCTGATACCCGCATAAAGTTCCCCCTTGGTGCACCTATTCTTATGGGCGGCGAGACCGAAATCGTAGATGGCAAGGCAGTTTACCGTTTTGGTCGCTGTGAGCACAGAGAGTGCCGTGTTTTCGTAAAACAAAAAAGCGGTATTATCTCGGCCCACGAGGCAACGAGCTACAGCATTAAATACAGAAGGCGCATCAAGGTCTGCGGTTTTGAGGATGCCGAGGTTTATTTCTTCCCCGAAGCCTATTGCGCGAAGGATATCCGTGTGCTTATGGCCGTTCACGATGCCGAATGGCATCCAATGTTTGACGACAGCTTCAAGCCCTTCTACAGCGAGGAATTCGGCTGGGGATTTAAGGCAGAGCATATCTCGGGTGACCGCTATTTCCTTATGCCCTTTGAGAAATTCTTAAGCAAATAACAACTATAATATCCGCAAATTTTTGCGGATATTATTTTTTAGGGCAAAAGTTTAAACCCCATATTTTATGGGGTTGAAGAGCGATTTTTCCTATGCTATAATGTGGAAAAAGGAGTGGTGCAAATGGATAAGACCGAAAAGCTTAAAGCAGGCGACCGTTATTTCCTTATGCCTGCAAAGAAGTTCGTTAAATAATCCTTGAATAAATAAGGGTTTGCTGTTAAAATAAGTAAAAACCTTAAAGGAGATTTATTATGAGTATTCAGACTTCTGCACCCCAAAAGGGCGATCTTATTGCAATTATGCACACCAACATGGGAGATATTAAGATAAAGCTTTTCCCCAATGAAGTTCCCATGACGGTAAAGAATTTTGTGGAGCTTTCCAAAAAGGGCTATTATAACGGAATAATCTTCCACCGTGTTATAAAGGACTTTATGATTCAGGGCGGTGACCCCACCGGCACAGGTATGGGTGGCGAGAGCATCTACGGAGAGAAATTTACCGACGAGTTCGACGTAAACCTTCACAATATCCGCGGTGCTCTTTCTATGGCCAATGCAGGCCCTAACACTAACGGAAGCCAGTTCTTCATTGTACAGGCAAGCACCTGTCCCGACGGTATGGCCGACCAGATGCGCCAGCTTATCGGTCGCGGCTTTACCGAAGATTGCATTGCCGACTACGAGGCTATGGGAGGTACTCCTTGGCTGGACTTTAAGCACAGCGTTTTCGGTCAGGTTTTTGAGGGAATGAATGTGGTGGACGACATTGCAAACGTTCGCACCGCTGCCGCCGACAGACCTCTCCACGACGTGGTTATTGAAGGAATTGATATTGTAACCTTTTAAATTAGGTTTAAAAAAGAACACCTCGGTCAACAATAGACCGAGGTGTTCTTTTTGCGAAAATTTATATACTGTTTAGTGATATTTTCAGGGATAAGCTATTTTTCTTTGCTTATTCTTTTGTCGCTGATTGTTTTGTTTTGCCTGTTTTAGCTTTTCTTATAAGTAAAATCGCAGTTGTACCTACCGCTAAAACACCCAGCGCTGCTGCACACACAATCGAAACAAGCTTGCTTTTACCTTGACTTTGCTTAGACAGAGAAGGTATGTACGTACCCTGTGACACCTGTTTTTTGCAGTCTTTGCAAAACAGGTCGCCTGTATAGCCCTCTTCGGTTTCGGTTGCTTCTTTAGCATTTTTTGTTATGGTTTCACCGTGAGGACCGTATCCGCCGTAGGGGTAGCCGCAAATCTCACAGATAGATCTTTCCTTACAACTTTTTGCCGCGGGGCCGCTGTGCTTCTCCTCCTCGAACCTTTCGTCGCAGTTTTGGGCTGTGCATTTTTTATAATGGACATCTCCCATTGAGGTCCATTTTTCCACCGCGCCGTGACGCTGTGCGGCAATGTCGTCTACCCATATAAAGGGAGATGCGCAGTATCCTGCCCCGTTATAGACGTTTACTCGAGGACGGTTTCTATATCCCATTCTGACCCCTGTAATAAGGCTGTAGCCCTCTGCCGAAAGCACTACCTTATTGCCCGAAATTTTTGCCTCGGCCTCGACCCAGATTCCACCGTCGACCCTTACCTCAAACTCGCCTATTTCCTCGTTTTTATAATGCTTTTTCAGTCCGCCTGTGGTATGGGTAAAGGTTATTACCGCCTTCCCGTTTTCGGCAGTTATGCTTTTATAAAGCGGGCCGCAATATTCGGGTGTTTTTTTATACTCACCCAGGGGATTATAGTAGGTTGTAAGGACGGCGTTAGCAAGAGCTTTAGCAACAGGAGCTTTATCGGTGGGGTGAATATCCATAGTACCGTCGGCCTTTAGTGTATCCTCGTAGGAGAGCATTGAACACATTGTAACGTTTTTCATTTTACGGGCAGCTTCACCCTGGGCGATGCGAATGTTATACTCGTCTACCTCAGAGCCGTTCAAATCCTTACCCCCGTCTGGGGTGTACAGCATAATCTGTACCGTATAAAAGGGCAGATTTTTATCGTTCCAGGCATTTCTCCAGCAATTCACCATATTTTCGAACATATCGTAATAGTAAAGCGCTTCGCCGCTTCCGCGGTTGCTTTCCCCCTGATACCAAAGCACACCTGCTATGGGAAAATCGGTTACGGGTTCGATATATTTTTTATAAAGGTCGTGATGACCCTTGTCGTAGTGGGTATAGTCGCTGTGGGGATTTTTAAGGTACTTATCACATACACAGTATTCCATACCGGTCCAGTCGTCCACACGGGATGCGCCCACCGAAGTAGAAATAATACCCAGCGGTATGTTTCCGCTTAGGGCTTTATCTATCTCCTGCGCAAACAGCACACTTATAGCCGAAACCCCGGCGGTAGAGGTCGCAGTGAATTCTTCCCAGCCGTTTCCCCTTGTAAATCGAAGCAGGCTGTTATCCTTTGCGGCATCGGCCTGTTCGGTTTGGGAAAGGGGCAGTTCCATATTCGACTGGCCCGAAGAAAGATAAACGTCGCCCACCAAAACGTTGGACAGTTCCCTTTCTGCACCGCCGAAATTATAGGAAAATTTTACCGCCTCCCGCGATACCTTCATAGGCTCGAAATAAACCTTCCATTTTCCGTTTTCGGAAACAAAGGTTTTGGTCACATCGCCGATAGTGATGCTTCCACCACCATCGCCCGTGCCGTAAACACAAATTTTTTTATTGCGCTGAAGCACCATATTGTCGGAGAAAACGGGGGCCAGTCTAAGGGGGGCGGCCGCCGAAACCGAGGGTGAAGATATAAAGGCTTCGAATACGGCTAACCCTAGGGCTGCTAATACCACTAAAGCTTTTTTCATAATTTATTCCTCCGGAAGGAAGTCTTCAAAAATACTTATTGCGCTTTCGGACTTGGCGGTAGCCAAATCGTCGTTGTTTCTTATAGTCCAATAAACCGGTTGAAGCTTCCAGAATTTAATACAAATAGTGTTAAAAAGGTTCTTACGGTCGCTGAACCTATATGCGATAAAATCGGGACGGGTCAGGAAATTAAGCAAAAGCTGTGTGAGAATAAGTCTTAGGAAAATGTTTAAATTTTCTTTTCTTTTAAGGAAATTCTGAGAAAGCTGTCCTCTTGTTACCTCGGGATGATTTTTACGCAGCCAGAAAAGAACTCGCGGGTCGAAGGATTCAATGCAGTAGTCGCCTTGATAGTTTTTCAGTGCCTTCATCACCGCGCTGCAAAGCTCTGCGGTGTTTCCTTCTGTTTTAATTTCTATAATAAGGGGAACCTTGCCGTCCACCAAGGTTAATACCTCTTCAAAGGTGGGGATGTGGTTTTCGGTTAAATTAAGTTTAATATTTTTAAGTTCTTCTTTTGTTAAATCCTTAATATTCCCTTCAAGACCTGTCATACGGAAAAGAGTGTTGTCGTGGAATACCGCAAGGGTTCCGTCGGACAGGAGATGAACATCCAGCTCTATTCCGTAGCCGTGATTTACAGCCAGTCCAAAAGCGGGCAGGCTGTTTTCGGGAATTTGGGGATTTTTATGAAGTCCCCTATGAGCAATCGCCCTTCCCCTGAAGGGTTTAAAGCGGGCCTCTTGCACTCGGCCGCCAAGAGCCAGAAGCAGAAAAAGAAGAATTATCAACAGAATTATTATAAGAGCAACCATAGTTTAATCCTCTATATCAAAGGCCTCCAGGCCTCGTTTTGCCTCGATCTTGTTGTCGCCGTGCTTTACAAAGCTCATCGTAACGAAGGCGAGAGCTACAAAAACACAGGAATATACGAACAGGGTGTTATATCCAACATAGGTGAGCAGATTTCCCGAAAGAATGGGGGTGATTATCTGGGCAAACATACTGAAGGTGTAATAGTATCCCGTAAATTTGCCTACATCTCCGCCCGAACACATCTCCACCACCATGGGGAAGCTGTTTACGTTTATGGATGCCCAGGCAATTCCCACAAGGGCGAATATTACGAAAAGTATTGGGCTGAAGCTGTCCATAAAGCAGGTAAACACAAAGGCTGCACCAAAGGAGAGCGAAAGCAGAGCAACACCAACCAGAATAGTGACTTTTCGGCCAATCTTACTGGCGATTATTCCCACGGGAATATAGCTTATTACCGCCGCTACGGTGGCTATAAGCAGACACTTTGAGGAATCTCCTGCGGGCATATCCCACATTTTTTCGGCATAGGTGGAAAACCAGGTTTTTACGGCATTATAGCCTATAAACCAAAGAGCTACCGAAACAAGCAGGAATATAAGACTACGTTTTACCTCGGGGGTCATTTCTCCGGTTGTTTCCTTTTTGATTTCGCCATCTTTGTCTGCAAGCTTTTCGTCCAGCTCCTCCCGCTCTTTAACAAGTTTGGGCTCGTTTACAAAAAGCATCAGCACAAGGAGGGATACAAGCATTACTGCCCCCACTACGGCAAAGGCGATGAAGTAGTTTATATGGTCAAGGCCTTCGGTCTTGGATTTAGGGAAAAAGACGGCAGCTGTTATAAGGTAAATTATTCCGCCTACCGTACCCATAAGGTTGATGACGGCATTTCCCTTGCTGCGCAGGGGTTTGGGGGTAACGTCGGGCATAAGTGCCACGGCGGGGCTTCTGTAAATTCCCATAGCAACCAACAACATTCCCAAAACTACGATAAACAGCACAAACGCAACCGTGCTGTGGCTGGCAAAATACATATTATCAAGCAGGGGCAGAAGCATCATAAGAAATACCGCCAGCAGGGTTCCCGCAAGAATAAAGGGTCTGCGGCGGCCCAGCTTGCTTTTGCATTTATCCGAAAAACCTCCAAACAGGGGCAAAAGGAAGATTGCAAGAACGTTATCGGCGGCCATAATATAGCCTGATATGCTTTCGTCCATTTTGAAGGTGTTTTTAAGTATAAGGGGAACGAGGGCATCGTAAAGCTCCCAGAAGGCGCATATAGCCAGGAAGGCAAAGCCCACAAGTATGGTACGTTTGGTGTTTAGTTTCATATTATATCTCCCATCTTGTTTTTTATAATAACACACTAAATTTTTATTCAAAATAACCTCTATAAACTATTTTCAAGCTGCTTTCGGGGAAAAGATGTGCATACAGGTCGATAAAATAATCGTCGGTCATACTTGCAATATAATCAACAACTATTTGATTAGGCTCGGTTTGCTCGTAAGGAATATCCCGTTTGTAGTGCGCCTTATTTACGTAGTTAATATGATGCGAGAAAATCGGAGAATCGGTATTGCCGTTTATTAGATCACTAAGCAGTTTTTCATACATTTCGCCCATCATGGGTTTAACCGTATCTTCGATTTCGGTTTTAACAAGGTAGTTTTTGTAAATAAGCTCATAGTTATCGGCCTTTGCTTTTTTAAGAGCATTAAAATGACGGGCATCCATTTTAATATAGGGCCTACCATAACTGTTTTCAACAATATTTACAATGAGATTGTTTATGATTTCAGCATTATAGGTACCTATGGCGCAATTCTCATAGGCGTCGGTTTTAAGAAGGTCGGCCTTTTCGGCATCCTGCCTGTCTTTACCCAGATATGCGATAATATCGGAAATTCGCATAACGCAACCTTCAAGAGTTGTGGGCACCAGTTTGCGAACGTTCTTTTTATCAAGATAGCAGGCCTCTATTTGCCTGTCGAAATCCTCAAAGTTATCCAGCGGCTGAGGATAGTATTCCGAAAGTTCCATTTCGCCGTCGTGTGCGGCAATTCCGCTTAGGGTTTGAAGTGAAACGTTATAGGGGAAAATTTTGTCCAGCACCCGTACCGAGTGAATATTGTGGCTGAAATGTCTGCCTGTGTGAGAATATAAAAGTTCATCCAAAAACTCTTCTCCGGCGTGGCCGAAGGGGGTATGGCCGATGTCGTGTCCGAGCGCTATGGCCTCTATTAAATCGAGATTAAGTCCCAGCGCCTTACCGATGGTGCGTGCAATACGTGATACAAGCTGAACGTGGAGACCGCGACGGGTTATATCGTCGTTTTTATAGAAAGAAAACACCTGTGTTTTATCGGCATAGCGATTGTAAAAGGGACAATGGATGATTTTATCAATATCGCGAATAAATGCGGTACGTATGATGGTGGCTTTATCTATATCGCAGTTTCGACGGATAACCTTATCTTCGTTAAATGCGGTATCGGGAAGACAGCCGTTATCTCGGTCGCTCTTTATTTTTGCCGATATTTCTTCCGATAGCCTTTCGTAGTTCAGCATAGCATCACCTCTTCTTTTAATTATAACATATATATTTGTTATTCTCAATTAAAATATAAAGCCGAACCGGACTTTTCGAATCTCGCCGTAAAAAACAAGAGGAAACTATACCTTACGGTACAATTTCCTCTTAATTGAAGACCAACCCTAATTTTAATACAAATGCACCCCCTTTTGAGCTAAGGGGGTGCAAAGTCATTTTAGGGGGTGCATTTTGAGCCAAAGGGGGTGCAAATTAGATTTAGGGGGGTGCAAAACCCATCAATTCAACTCTGCTTCGATACGCAGTAAGTATATTTGTCGTAACCAGTTCGGCTGTTTATCGAGTTCGGATTTTAATTTAGTAAGTGTTCGTTTTCCAACCCTTCTGTCTAAAATAGCAAACATCCTGATTAGAGGGTTATTTGATTGGAGGTTTTCATGAATATCTTGGTGGCGATAATTCTCGAGGGCATTACAAAATTCTTCATCAGTATATTCCGTTCGATCAGTTACAGGATATTTATCAAGTAATGACCAAAACTCTGCCCAATACTCGCCTATGCCACTTGGATTCTTATTACTCGTATATCCGTTATCAATGAAATAGGAATTGATGGTTTCCCACGAAAAGCGTTTCACTTGTTTGCCGTCAATACAAATCTCGAAGATGTGGCACCCGTCCATCCCAACATAAGAAGTACAGCCATATCT
>JAXJWR010000283.1:0-2822 GCA_036307905.1 Acutalibacteraceae bacterium | reverse complement strand
TAAACCGCTTCGGATATCTTTTGGGTTGTATAAACCTTTGTGTTTATTCGGTGGTATATTTTTTAATGGGGCTTTATGCTTCGGCTCTCAGCGCACTCTTTTTCTCTCTGCCGATACAGCTTATGATTCTGCTGAACTGGAAAAGGAAAGCGTATGGCAAGGCAACCGTTTTCAAAAAAATGAACACAAAGGTGTGTATTTTTTCAGCTTTAGCGCTCATTTTGGTTTTCTTTGTTTCGCAGTATCTGTTAACCCTTTTTGGCTCGGATTACGCTATGCTTGATACCGCCGCATCTTTAACCGGCATCTTGACTAACATCCTTTGTATGCTGACCTATGTGGAATATGCGTATCTAGGATTTTTGCACGTGTTTTTAACCATTTCTTTAAATATTCAGGTGACCCTGCAAAATCCTGCCCACGTAACCTTTCTTATAAGCTCGGTCTATGCCCTGTACTGTGCAACCGTGACCCTTATAAACATAAAAAGAATATATAAGGAGCAGAATAAATAACAAAAGGTGAGGCAGACTACCTCACCTTTTTAGTTTATATCTTTTTAAAAACTCTCATTTCGCTGGTCTGGTCGTGGTCGCAATTCTGGAAGATTCCCAGATTCATAAGGGTATCGCCGCCGTAAATCTTTCCTGTGGCGAGGTCCTTATATCTTGCTTTTGGGTTCAGCGCCTTAAGCTTCAGTTGTTTCTGAGGAACGGCAACCTTACCCTGGATGTTGTACATCATCACGATAACAGTTTTCTTGTCCTCGGAAATAAACTGGAATGCGCTGTTCTGACCCTTAAATATTGATGCCAGCTTATAAAAATCGCCTCGGTGGAATACAGCACCGTATTTCTTGTAGGTTTTAATAAGCTCTTTAGAGGCCTTCTTATCCTCGCGGGACATCTTGGAAAGGTCAAGCTCAAAACCGAACTGTCCGGGTAGGGCTACCTGACCGCGAAGTTTAATGGGAGTGTTACGGCCAATCTGGTGGTTGGGTATGGCCGAAATATGTGCGCCCATAGTGCAGAAGGGATAAACGAGACCGAGACCCTCCTGAATGTAGAGGCGCTCCACCGCATCCGAGTCGTCACTGGACCAGGTCTGGGGCATATAGTGAAGCATACCTGCGTCAAAGCGTCCGCCGCCGCTTGAGCAGCCTTCGAATAATACGTCGGGGAAGGCGGTGGTAACACGCTCTAAAACTGAATAGAGACCAAGCATATATCTGTGGGCCACCTCGCGCTGATTATCGGCAGCCAGCAGGGCAGAGCCTGCCTCGGAGAAGTGGCGGTTCATATCCCACTTAACGTAAGCAATGGGATTTTCCGAAAGAGTCTTCGAAAGGAACTCTACGATATAGTCGCATACGTCCTTTCTTGTAAGGTCAAGGGTGAGCTGGAAGCGGCTCTCGGTTCTCGGTCTGCCCTCGGTGTGGAGGCACCAGTCGGGATGTGCGCGGTAAAGGTCGGAATCGGGAGAAATCATCTCAGGCTCGAACCAAAGACCGAATTTAAGGCCCTTTGCATTTATCTTTTCACCAAGTCCCTTAAGGCCGGAAGGAAGTTTTTCGGTGTTTACGTACCAGTCACCAAGACTGCAGTGGTCGGTGTTGCGCTTTCCGAACCAACCGTCGTCGAGAACAAGCATATCTACGCCAAGGTCGGCGGCCGCATCGGCAATGGCGAGGAGCTTCTCCTCGGTAAAGTCCATATAGGTAGCTTCCCAGTTGTTTATAAGAACGTAGCGCTCGGTGTCGCGGAATTTGCCGCGGCAAACGTTCTTTCTTATAATGTTGTGGAACTGTCTGGTCATAAGTCCGATACCCTCAGACGAGTAGGACATAATGACCTCGGGAGCATAAAGGCTTTCGCCCGCCTCTAACTGCCACTCGAAATTAAAGGGATTAAGTCCCATCATAAGACGGGGACGGAAATGTCTGTCAACGTCGGCTCCGCCAAACCAGTTACCGCTGTAAACAAGACAAAGACCGAATACTTCGCCTGCATCTTCGGTGGCCTCTTTTTCTGCAAGGGCAACAAAGGGGGTGTGGTTAGGACCGCTGGCACCCCGCTTGCTGTCGACCTCCTGCATACCGACGAAGAGGGGCTTTCTTTCGATATGCGCCTCTCTTGCCCAGGCGCCGTACTGATTCATCATATCATAGTTCATATGGGGGAAATCGGCGCAGAAGCTCATAAGAGACTTAACGGTGAAGCGGTCGGCAGAATTATTAACCACCTTTACGAAGCGGGTCATAATATCCTTTTCTTCGAATACGCAGTAGTAAAGATAAACGGTAACACCCTTAAGCTGGTCGAAAAGCTCGATTTCCAAGGTCTCTGCCTTATCGTCCTCGTTTGCGTAAGAGGAGGGAAGTCCCTCGGGGCGAAGCTTTTCGTTATAGATCTTATATCCTTTATAGGAGAGCTTTGTTATGGGACTTCCGTCCTTATATACGGCGTGGAAGGCAGGGGTGCGCAGGTCGCAACTGCCAAAGGTGGGGAATTCCTGCATAAGGGCATCGGAAGAATAATGGGGATTGTCAGAGAGGTCGTGAGCGGCAAGGTTAAGTCCTGTCAGAGGATAAAGCTCGTCCATAGCAGGAACCTCATTTACCCTTTTACCCCAATAGCTGTGGGCAAGAAGACCTTTTACCACCTCAAAAACATAGCTGGTGTTTTTTGTGTGCAGATAAAACTGATTGGTTTGCTCGTTTACGATAATTGCCATATAAATTCTCCTTAATTTATATTTCTATAAAGCCGTTTTGATCCGGCAGAATTTCGGGTGTGTGGAAGACGATCTTTTTATACTCGTCT
>JAXJWR010000282.1:0-3595 GCA_036307905.1 Acutalibacteraceae bacterium | reverse complement strand
GTATTGACAATTTCACCCAGCATTGTTTGACGCTCAAAAACGATAAGGGCACCTATACGCTTATCGGACATAATTGTGGCAGCCTGGCAAACGGCATCAATGCAATGCTTTACGTGTATACTTTCTTCGTCTTCGTTTTGCTGCTTTCCAAGGAAACTTATATTGCTTCTGCCCACCTTTTCAAGCAAACGACGAAGCTCGGGCTGGAAAATTATTGCGATAACTATGATGGCATAATCAATAACCCTGGTAAGAAGCCACTTAAGACTTGCAAGATTAAATGCTGTTGCAAGAAAGAATGCAAGTATCAATAAAGCTATTCCCTTAACAAGCTGACCTGCACGGGTATCGCGCAGGAATTCAATAGCCTTATATACGATAAATGCCATAATTAAAATATCTAAAATATCGAACAGGCTGATATTTTTAACTGCAAATAAAAACTGATTCCAATAAGCATATATTTTATCAAAAAAGGAAGTTATAAATTCCACTATACATCCTCCCACTTATTATTATCTATATTTTAACATATTAAATTGTCTAATTCAACAATTAAATTAATCTTTTTAGCGCAAAATTAAACCTTTCGGCCTCCGTATGAGTATTAAAGTATGCCGCAGATACACGCACTGTTCCTCTGCCGGATGTTTTAATTTGATTATGTGCAAGCGGTGAACAGTGGAGTCCACCCCTGACAGCAATATTATTTTTACTTAAATAAGCGGCCGTTTCTTCACTTGAAAAGCCTTTAACGTTAAAGGAAATAACAGGAACGCATTCATCTATATCGAAGTACGGCAGATAAGTTTCAGCGCCTATGCTTTTTAATCCTTGATAAATGATTTTACATACTTCGAAGTCATGATGTGCTATATTACGAATTCCAACGTTATTTACAAAAGAAACACCTGCTCCCAGGCCTACGATTCCGGGCAAATTCATAGTTCCGCTTTCCACCCTTTCGGGCAGGTCTATAGGTTGTACAAAATCCGCAGAGTTCACGCCCGTACCGCCTACAACCAAAACCTTATTAAGGTCCTTATGAGCAATTAAAACACCTGTTCCCATTGGTCCATACAGCCCCTTATGGCCTGCAATGCACAAATAATCAATATTCATTTCCTTCATATCTATGGGAATAATACCTGCACCTTGAGCGGCATCAACGGCAAATAAAATACCGTTTTCTTTACATAGTTTTCCCAGCTTTTGAAGCGGTAACTTTTTACCAATCACGTTTGAAGCACTTGTAACAATCATTAGTTTAGTATTTGCTCTTATATTTCTTCTAAAGTTCTCTACCGTCAATTCATCATCAAGCAAATCTACCTCAGCGATGCTGTACTGAGCATTTGTTTCAATATGCATTTTGTGTACACTTCTTAAAACAGCGTTGTGTTCAAGAGAAGATATTATAATATGGTCCTTCGGCCCTATGACACCATATAACACGGTGTTTATTGCCTGTGTACAATTAAGCGTAAAACAAACGTTATTTTCAGAGTTTGCATTAAAAAACTCTTTAATAGCGGTTCTGCATTTATATATAGCCATTTCGGCTTTTTGCGATAAAATATGACCGCTACGACCCGGATTTGCAGAAAGGTTTTGCATAGCGAAATTAACTGCCGATACGACCGATTTTGGCTTTACTCCGGTAGTTGCGGCATTATCAAAATAAATCATAACACACCCCAAAAAAAGCACAGGAAAACCTGTGCTTAACTATTTTACAGGATTGACCTCAATAACTTTGACAGAGTTTTTTCGAAGGATTTCTATCGCGTTATCCGGATCATCATGAACCACAATACCGTAACCGCAACCATACCGCCCGAGGCCTGAGCTGTTGCGTTCAACCGTAGCGCGAATACCGGCTTTTCTCAGTGCGTCACGGCCGCGAATGGCATAGGTTACCGTACCTGTAACGATAACATATTTCATAAATTCAACTCCACCTTTATATCCTATGATATATACTATGTTGCTTCCATATAGAATGACAAAATCCCGTTCCATCGGAACGGGATTTACTTAAATTTTTAACATAGAACTTAAGAACGATCTAAGTGCGTCAGTCTTAGGCGAATCGAACACTTCCTCAGGAGTTCCTTCTTCGGCAATATGACCGTTATCCATATAAATTATATGGTCGGAAACTTCTTTTGCAAATCCCATTTCATGGGTTACAATCACCATAGTTCTTCCCTGTTTTGCAAGAGCTGCAATGACCTTCAGAACTTCACCGGTAATCTGCGGGTCGAGGGCAGAGGTGGGCTCGTCAAAGCAAAGCACCTTTGGCGAAAGCATCAACGCTCTCGCAATTGCAACACGTTGCTGTTGACCGCCGGAAAGCTCGCACGGATAGTTATCAAGCTTATCCGAAAGTCCAACACTGTCAATAACGTTAATTGCTTCTGCTTTAAGTTCTTCAAGCTTTTGTTTCTTTAAATTGGCAGATGCCTTTGCAGCCTTCATTTCCTTAAGAAGAGAAAGTTTTTTTGCCAACATAACGTTATCAAGAACAGTATACTGTGGAAAAAGATTAAAAGACTGAAAAACAAGACCTGTTGTAAGCTGATTTAGTCTTTTTTCCTCTTTCGTTAGTTTTACAGAACTATTACTATCGAAAAGTACTCTGTCGCCAACCGAAATATAACCCGAATCAGCTGTTTCAAGGCCGGTAATACATCTAAGAAGGGTCGTTTTACCGCTACCCGATGAGCCGATTATCGAAAGAACGGTTCCTTCGTTTTGGCTGAAAGATATACCTTTTAGCACCTGGACTTTGCCGAAGTTCTTATAAATATCTTTTACTTCTAACAATGCCATATGCTTAACTCCTAAAATAATCTAATTTTTTCTCTATGTAGCCGAACAGCAAAGACAGCACGCCGTTAAACAGCAAGAAGAATGCGCCTGTATAGAAAAGAGGCCAAATAACGCCAACACCGGCATATCTTTCGGCGCACATAAGTATTTCTGCAACTGCAATAACACGCGCCAAAGAGGTATCTTTTACCAGCGTAATTATTTCGTTACTCATAGGGGGGACGATTCTTTTTATAACCTGAAGTAAAACAACCTTAAAAAAGGTCTCCGACTTGGTCATACCAAGAACCTGTCCTGCTTCATATTGACCTCGGGAAATACTTTCGATACCTCCGCGGTAAATTTCACTAAAATAGCAGGCATAATTGATTACAAATGCAATTACAGCCGCTAACATTCTGTTTCTCATCGGAATGTTCAGGAGTATTCCCGGAAGGTACATTACGACAAAAAGCTGGAGCATCAGAGGGGTACCTCTGATGATCCAGACAAAAACTTTTGTAAGCCATGCCAAAGGTTTAAATTTCGACATGGAACCAAACGTAATAATTAAACCGAGAGGAATTGCCATAAGCAACGTCATTGCAAATAGAAGGCAATTTTCTCCAAATCCGACAAGCAGTTCATTTGTAATTGTTGCAAATGATGAACTTGCCATTAAAATACCTCAATTATTTCTTTACGATCATTACCTGCTGATTTTCCATATAAGGAATGGTAATGCTCATGTTAGCTTTTCTTTCATCGTTGATGGTCATAC
>JAXJWR010000281.1:0-1162 GCA_036307905.1 Acutalibacteraceae bacterium | reverse complement strand
GAACCTCAGAAAGTAATTCGAAACAAAAAGGGAGTGCGGAACGGCGGCCACATCGGTCGGTCGCTCTCACTCCCTTGCGTTTCGTTTACGCCCCCCGTCGAAAAAATCGACAAAAAACGTTCGCCCGATCTGCGCAGCTTTAGTTCTTACCCATTGGCCGGAGGGTCTCCGACCCGTGGGTAAGTGCTAAACTCCGCAGATCCAAACAAAACGAATGAATACAAATCTGAAAACGGAGGAAAACACTATGTACACCATCCAGAGCTCCGCTATGGAGTTTAAGAACCACAAGGTCTACGAGTACACCCTGGCAGGCCGTCCCCTGGTCATCGAGACCGGTAAGCTTGCCGGCCTGGCTAACGGCTCCTGCCTGTGCCGCTACGGCGAAACCGCCGTGCTCTGCTGCGCTACCGCTTCCGAGAAGCCCCGCGACGGCATTGATTTTCTTCCCCTGTCCGTCGATTTCGACGAGAGAATGTACGCTGCCGGTAAGATCCCCGGCGGTTACCTCAAGCGCGAGGGTAAGCCCTCCGAAAAGGCAGTTCTCACCTCCCGTGTGATCGACCGTCCCATCCGTCCCCTCTTCCCCAAGGATCTCCGCAACGACGTAGCTCTTACCCTCACAGTTATGTCGGTTGACCCCGACTGCGCTCCCGAGGTTGCGGCTATGATCGGTGCTTCCACAGCTCTCGCTATCTCCGATATTCCGTGGAACGGCCCCATCGGCGGTCTTCACATCGGTCTTATCGACGGCAAATATATCGTTAACCCCACCACCGAGGAGCAGAAGATCTCCGACCTTCAGCTTACGGTTGCCGCTTCCAAGGAAAAGGTCGTTATGATCGAGGCAGGCGCAAACGAGGTTGACGACAAGGTTATGTACGACGCTATTATGCTCGCTCACGCCGAAATCAAGGATCTTCTTGAGTTCATCGGCGCTATCGTGGACGAGATAGGCAAGCCCAAGTTCGAGTACCCCTCTTGCGAGCTTGACCACGATATGTTTGATAAGATCTTCGACTTCTGCGAAAAGGACGTCATGAACGCTCTCGACACAGACGACAAGAACATCCGCGACGCAAGAATGGTTCCCGTTAAGGACGCCATCCTTGAGAAGTTCGAGGAGGAGTATCCCGACCTTCCCGGTATGATGGAAGAGCTT
>JAXJWR010000280.1:0-7484 GCA_036307905.1 Acutalibacteraceae bacterium | reverse complement strand
TCGGTCATACCATAGGAAGCGGGGCCTGCTGCCATGTTGTCGGGATGGAGGGTACGTCCGGTACCGCCGCCCGAAGCAACAGAGAAGTAGTTCTGGCCGTTCTCGTTACACCATTTCTTGTAGGTGCCGGCAACGGGATGCTGGAAGCGAGTGGGGTTGGTGGAGTTACCGGTGATGGAAACGCCAACCTTTTCAAGCTGCATGATTGCAACGCCTTCGGGAACGTTATCAGAGCCGTAGCACTTAACGTCTGCACGAGGGCCGTTAGAGAATGCCTTCTCAGAGATAACCTTAACCTCTTCGGTGTAGGGGTCAAACTCGGTTTCAACGTAGGTGAAGCCGTTGATTCTGGAAATGATGTAAGCGGCATCCTTTCCAAGGCCGTTAAGGATTACGCGAAGGGGAGTGGTTCTAACCTTGTTAGCGTTAAGAGCAATTTTGATAGCGCCCTCAGCAGCAGCGAAGGATTCGTGTCCTGCAAGGAAGCAGAAGCACTCGGTCTCGTCGGAAAGAAGCATCTTACCGAGGTTACCGTGGCCAAGACCAACCTTGCGGTTTTCAGCAACAGAGCCGGGGATGCAGAATGCCTGAAGACCGATACCGATAGCGGCAGCAGCCTCGGCAGCCTTTGTGCAGCCCTTCTTGATTGCGATAGCGCAGCCAACGGTGTAAGCCCACTTTGCGTTTTCGAAAGCGATGGGCTGAGTTTCTTCAACTATCTTGTAGGGGTCGATGCCCTTAGCGGCACAGATTTCTTTACACTCTTCAATAGAAGAAATGCCAAATTCTTTAAGAGCGGCAAGGATTTTGGCCTCGCGTCTCTCGTAACCTTCAAATAAAGCCATAATTACTTACCTCCTCAATTATTCTTTTCTGGGGTCGATGTACTTAGCGGCATCAGCAAAGCGGCCGTAAGTGCCCTTGGACTTCTCGTATGCTTCGTTAGGCTCCATGCCCTTCTTGATGAAGTCGGTCATTTTGCCGAGGGAAACGAACTCGTATCCGATAACCTCGTCGTTCTCGTCAAGAGCCATTCTGGTGCAGTAGCCTTCGGTCATTTCGAGGTAACGAACGCCCTTAGCCTTGGTACCGTACATAGTACCAACCATGGAACGCTCACCCTTACCGAGGTCTTCCATACCTGCGCCGATTACAAGACCGTCCTCAGAGAAAGCGGACTGGCTGCGGCCATAAACGATCTGGAGGAAAAGCTCACGCATAGCGGTGTTGATAGCATCGCAAACGAGGTCGGTGTTAAGAGCCTCTAAGAGGGTCTTTCCGGGGAGGATCTCAGCAGCCATAGCAGCGGAATGGGTCATACCCGAGCAGCCGATGGTCTCAACAAGAGCCTCTTCGATAATTCCGTTTTTAACGTTGAGCGAAAGCTTGCAGGCGCCCTGCTGAGGAGCACACCAGCCAACACCGTGAGTGTAAGCGGAAATGTCGGTAATTTCTTTTGCCTGTACCCATCTGCCTTCTTCCGGAATGGGAGCGGGACCGTGTTTGGGGCCCTTAGCAACGGTACACATGTTCTGAACTTCTACTGAATAATTCATAATGTAGATTTCTCCTTTCGGTGATTTACGCGGGTCACTTGACCATACAAAAAGATTATAACAAAAACAAACTAAAATTACAAGAGTAAACCGACGAAATTCGATATTTTTTTAACAAGGTTGATAAAAATTAAAAAATGTGGTATATTTTTAGTAAAATTAACATAGAATAAAGGGCGATGATTATGATATATAAAAGTGTTGAACCAAGAAGTATTAAAGACAATTTAATAAAGTGTCTTGCCGAAGAATGGGCGCTGATAACCGCAGGTAATAAGGACGGCTACAATATGATGACCGCCTCCTGGGGCTTTGCGGGGGAGATGTGGGGAGCCGACAGTATTGCTATGGTGGTGCGTCCCCAGCGCTACACAATGGAGTTTATCGACCAAAACGATTATTTCACCGTTTCTTTTTACGGTGATAATAAGGAAATCCATAAAATTTGCGGCAGTAAATCGGGCAGAGATATAAACAAAACCGAGGAAACAGGATTAACTCCCGTTCTCGGCGAAAAGTACGTCTATTTCAAAGAAGCCCGAATGATTTTGGTGGTAAAAAAACAGTTTGTTCAGCAAATGAGCGAGGATTCCTTTACCGATAAAACCATAATCGACCGCTGGTATCCCGAAAAAGACTATCACAATATGATAATCGGCAAAATTGAAAAGGTGCTTATAGCAGAATAAAAAATCACGGATGGAACTCCATCCGTGATTTTTATTGTCATTTTCTCGTCATCCAAATAAGCATATCACTCTCGCCCCTGTTTGCAAAGGCATAGTAGGGGATAAGGGTGAGGGGGATTTCCTCAAAAGTCTCATCTGCAGCAAAGTAAAGGGCGTCGGTATCCACAGGCTTGTATGCCGCGGCTTTAATTGAAGGCAGAATAAAATCTCCGTCTGTAAGGGTGTATTTACCATTTAAATCAAGCGAAACCGAATGAATATCAAAATCGTTGTCCACACCCTCTGCACAGTAAACCACGGGGCCGCGGGTAACGGCAATTCTGCCTGCGTTTTCGTGCACCTTCGGATTAGCTGCAACAATCTTTACGGGCATATCTAAAACAAGGTCTGCGTCTTTTTCGCTGATATAAGCATATCCGCCTGTAAGCTCGTGCTCGCAGTCCAGCGAAAAAATGTCGCACCAGTCGGGAATTCTCAGGGCAAGCTTCTTTTTGCCGTCATAGCTTATTTTGACTCTGCCGTCAGCAGGATAATCGGTTTTAACAGTAATTCTTCCGCTTTCAAGCTCTGCAGTGCAGTCCATATATTGATTTATATAAACAGCGTCCTCATCCTCAGAAAAGGCGTAATTTCCAACCGAGGGAATAAATCTTACCATATTTGGAGGACAGCAGGAGCAACCGAAAACCTCAAGTCGCTGGGTAATGGGGTATCTGCGCTTTTCTGTAACCGAGGTATCAACGTCGTTAAAGTTAAGGTCAATCGCTAACGGATTTTCGTAGAAAAAGCTCTTTCCGTCCATAGAAATTCCCGAAAGCACACCGTTATACATAGCACGCTCTAAAACGTCGTGATATTTTACTTCTCCCGTAGCTTCAAACATTCTGTGGCAGAAGAATACAAGGGCAATCGCTGCACAGGTTTCGGTGTATGCGGTACGGTTTGGCAGGTCGTAGTCCACCGTAAAGGCTTCACCAAAGGGTGATGAACCCACTCCTCCCGTAATATACATACGTTTGGTTGCGATATTGTCAAAACAGCGTTTGCAAGCCTCAAGCAACTCTGCGTCCCCGTACTGAGCCGCCACGTCTGCCATTCCCGAGAGCAGATACAGCGCCCTTACTGCATGACCTTCTGCAGTGCTTCTTTCGCGCAGGGGCATTTCGTCCTGATTATAGTAAATATTAGCCATCCACCACAGTTTGTCGCCGTCCTTGTCGTTTGCTCCGTGGAGGTCGATAAAATGCTTTGAAAGGTCGGCATAGCGCTTTTCCCCGGTAGCCTTGTAAAGCTTCATAAGGGCAAGCTCAAGCTCGGGGTGACCGGGAGTGGCAAACCCTGCCGAGTTTTCTTCTTTAAACACCTTTATAACATAGTCGGTGTATTTACACATAGCCCTCAGCAGCTTGTCCTTGCCGGTAGCATAAAAATATGCAACTGCGGATTCAATAAGGTGGCCCAGACAGTAAAGCTCGTGACGATCGCGGTTAGAGAACTTCTTTTCGTCCACAACCAGAAAATAGCTGTTGAAATATCCGTTTTCGTCAGCATTATTCACAATATCATCGATAGCCTCGTCGCATATTGCTTCCAGCTCGGGAGAGGGGTTGTGCATAAGAATATATGCTACACCCTCTATCCATTTAGCTACGTCCGAATCCCAGAAAAAGTGAGGTTTGCTTTTTTCTTCGTCGCCTTCCTTCCAATCGCATTTAAGGGCAGCGAAACGATATGTGTCGGTAAAACGGTCAAAGACGGCTTTCGCAGTAACATTCTTACACATATTCTGCTTAGCCTTCCAAAATCCGTCATTGATTTTTACCTTGGAAAAGTCAACGTTTTTCACAAAAATTCCTCCAAGCTATTGCTTTATAGGTTTGTTTTTATTATAATTATATCAAACCGATTGTACAAGACCCGAAATTCTTTAAAAAAGTGAGAAAATCCGACATGATAAATTTTGCCACACACAGCCAATTTGCCTATGAAATGATAGGTGAGTTTCGCGGAAACGTAGGATGGATACATCCCGAAAGAATCATAGAAAGCACCGAAGTAATTCTTGTTTTGGAAGGGGAGGTATGCATCGAGGAGGCAGGGGTGCAATATACCCTTGGAACTAACGAAATCATTATTCTGGAGCCAGGACTAAAGCACCGCGGTTTTAGACCCTCCACTCAGCCAACAGCCTTTTACTGGTTTCATTTTCATACAGACCTTTCACTTCCCTTTAAAACATATAGAGCGGGAGAATGCTTTGAGGTAAAAAAACAGCTTAAACGACTGCTTCATATAACCAACACCCCCGGATATACCCCCGAGTATATCGATGCGACCGCGTACATCTGTTTTGAGGAGCTTTCAAGGCTTCAGGCACAGCCTACCTCCTCAAATTCCGTTTTGGTCAGTAGCATTAAAGAATTTGTAAGAAATAATATACTAAACGACCCTACCGTTGGCGAAATTTCAGAGCGTTTCGGATACAATCCCGATTATATCGGTAAACTTTTCAGAACTACCGAGGGAATCGGACTTAAGGAGTATATTGCGGCAAGTAAAATGAAGCGGGCGAAGGATATGCTGCTTACAACAACTAAAACGGTTAAACAGATTGCCCTGGAACTCAGCTTTGCCGAAGAAAACCATTTTTTAAAATTCTTCCGTTATCACGAGGGGGTTACCCCAACGGCCTATCGCAAAAAATACTGTAACACTCATCAGAACAACAAATAAAACCAATGCGAAAGGCATTGGTTTTATTTATCTCGATTTTCTGTATGCCAAGGGTCGCACCCCTGTTTTTGCCTTGAAAAGATTAGAAAAATAGTGCATATCATCATAACCCAACGTTTGGGATATTTCTCCTACCGACATAGAGGTGTCGGAAAGCAGAGTTTTTGCAATCTGAATCTTGCGGTCTATCTGGTATGAATATGGGGTTATACCAAACTCCCGTGAGAAAAGCTTAAGAGAGTAATCGGTAGAACGGAATATCACCGACGAAAGCTCTTTCGACGAAACAATCCTGTCAAG
Source organism: Acutalibacteraceae bacterium (assembly GCA_036307905.1). Lineage (GTDB taxonomy): Bacteria > Bacillota > Clostridia > Oscillospirales > Acutalibacteraceae > SFWF01. The sequence continues at coordinate 2,206 of JAXJWR010000280.1, read as the reverse complement.
ATTGGCGTCCAGATAGTTTTTAAGCTTTATCGCTTCGTCGCTGTGTGCCGATATATGCTCATTTTTTTGCAGACGGGAAAAAATTTCACATAAAATCCCGTTAAAAACGGGTTGCATATCGTTGTCGGCCACATCCGAATGAATGGTTACAAGAATTCTTTCGAAAACCTCTTTAAGACCGTTTCCGTCAAATATATGCTTGCCTTCAAGATGATATGCCGAAACCATACGGTCTATAAATGAGCTTTGGTTTATGTTCATAAAAATTTTGGTAAAGGGGTTATCCTTGTCGGAATAGTATTCGTGGTTCATACCCGCGGGCAAAAAGTATATCATATCACGGCTTACGTGTCTTGTCTCGCCGTCAATAATAAGGTAACCCTCTCCGTCGATGATGTATTCCACAACCGATACCACCGAGTGGGGACGGGTTATGTGGTAGGATAGGTCGGGATAGGTGATTCCCGCCATAGATATATGTACGGGAGAACCGTCGGTAGGAGGAGGGAAGGCTTTTCGTATTTCGTTCAAATTGTTTTCCTCACCTTTTGAATTAAATAATCTATATATTTTTTGTTTTTATCAATTATAATACAAATAAAGACTAAATTCAAGGAGGAATTTTCCTATGAAAATGCGCCCACCCGCAACCCCAATCATAAATATCGACCCTTATTTTTCCATCTGGACCGAAAAAACAGTTCTCGAAAATACCGTGCACTGGACAGGTAAGCCAAATACAATGTGCGGCCGCGTTTTTGTTGACGATATCGAGTATCATTTCCTCGGCCAGAACAATCAGCCTTGGCACGAACATACCAAAGTTCCCAATATGGAAATCGAATCGGTAGATTGCGACGCATATTCTACCTATATAATTTGTAAAAACGAGGCTATTCGTTTAAAACTTCAGTTTACATCACCCACCCTTGTAGACGACCTTTATCTTTCCTCCCGTCCCGTTGCATACTGCAAGGCTTCCTTCGAAGCTCTCGACGGTAAAGACCACAGCGTAAAGGTGAAATTTGTTGCATCGGAAGAGCTGGTGCTGGAGCATAAGGGTGCAGGCAGAGCTATTGCCGACCCCGTTAAAATCGAAGGACTTACCGCAATTAAAATGGGTAACGGCAAACAGGACGTTCTCCATTGCAGCGGCGACGATATCCGCATCGACTGGGGTTACCTCTATCTTGCTGTCAAAGGTCGCGGCAAGGTGGGTCATACCGTGTTTAACGATATGTATGCCGCCTACGTAGAGGCAGAGGTAAAAACAGAAACCCTTTTCCTCTTTGCTTACGACGATATCGAGAGTATTCAGTATTTCGGTGAAAATCTTAAGGCTTACTGGAAAAAAGACGGTAAAACCATTGAAGAAGCAATTTTAGAGGCTGCTAAGGATTACCGCGAAACCCTTAAAAAGGCTAATGCCTTCTCGGCAAAAATTAAGGCAGAGGCTACCCGCAAGGGCAATCAGAAATATGCCGAAATGCTTATGCTTTCGGTTCGTCAGGTAATGGCCGCCCATAAGCTTGTTGTGGATAAAGAGGGCAATAATCTTTTCATTTCAAAGGAATGTCACTCCAACGGATGCGCTGCAACGGTCGACGTAACCTATCCTTCCGCGCCCCTTTTCCTCCTTTATAATGTAGAGCTGTTAAAGGGTATGCTCCGTCCCGTTATGAGATATGCCTATTCCGATGAATGGAATCTCGACTTCGCCCCCCACGACGTAGGTCAGTATCCTCTTGTAAACGGTCAGGTATACTGGGTAGACAGAAACCCCGACGGAACTGCAAAACTTATAAACCCCTACGGACAAATGCCGGTTGAAGAGTGTGGAAATATGATAATTCTCTTTTCCGCTATCGCCGATGTGGAAGGTAATATTGATTTTGCAAAGCCCCATCTCGAAACCCTCAAAATGTGGAATGAATATCTGATAAAATACGGTTTTGATCCCGAGGATCAGCTCTGCACCGATGACTTCGCAGGCCGTCTGGCTCATAACGTAAACCTTGCAATAAAGGCAATAATGGGAATTGCAGGCTATGCCAGAATTCTCGAAAAAGCAGGGGATAAGGCAGAGTCGGAAAAGATGATGGCTAAGGCAAAAGAATATGCCGATTCTCTGATTGAGCGTGCCGCCAACCTCGACGGAAGCTATCGCCTTACCTTCGATAACGAAGGCACCTTCTCCCTTAAATAT
>JAXJWR010000279.1:0-1501 GCA_036307905.1 Acutalibacteraceae bacterium | reverse complement strand
CTTTGTAGTTCATTTTTTTCTCCTTTGGGATGGTAAAGATTATGGAATAAACGTTTCTTTTTCCTTAATATTGTTGCGTTTTTTCTTACCCGTTTTTCTTAAACACCAAATCAAATTTACCGTCTGCCATTGTTCCTTCTACGGTGTAGCCCACAGGGGGAACAAGGTCTACGGTGATGTCCTTATCAAAGGTGAGGGTGTAGTGAATTTCATCACCATTTCTCTCCCACTTTGCCTTGGCTATACCGCGGAAATTACCCTCACAGAAGGTCATATCATCGGGGAAATAGGGGCAAAGAACGAGGTTTTCATATCCGTATGTACGGGCCTTTCGGGAAAGACCTACAAGTTTTTTCATAAACCAGGCCACCGCAGAGGAATTCATATGGTGGTTGGCAGATTTTTTCATATTCCACATCTCGTAAAGGGTGGTTGCCCCGTCCTCCATCCAGTAGGAATAGGAGGGGTAGCCCTTTGCGGTAAGTATTTTATAAACAAGGTCGCTGCTGCCTATCTCATCAAGCACGGGAACAAGATACTGCATACCTACCATACCACATTCGTGATGGTAATCGCAGTCCTTGACCGCCTCGCGGAGCTGTTTTTTAAGGCCCTCGGTAGCGCCACCCTGTTTAAGATATATCATCATAGAAATTGCGGTTTGGGTGTTTATGACCGAGCGGTCGGCGCGGCCATCGTAGAAAACCTCGAAGAAGCGGCTGTAAAGAGCTTCATAAATTTCTTTTGCCCTTTCGTTTTCCACGCAGCAAAGCTCTGCCGCACTAACGGTAAGCTCGGCAAATTCGGTAATAAGGGCGGTGTCCACAAATTTTCTGGAGTTGAAGCGAAACTTTTCGTCGTCGCCGCCGTTCCAGTCGCCCAGACCGTAGCCGATAAGTCCGTCGGAGGTGCGCTGTTTATACATCCACTCAAGATGTCGGCACATAAGGGGATAGGCCGATTTCACGTATTCGGGATTTCCGCTTGCCTCATAGAGCCTCCAAGGGAATTTAAAAACAAAGCCTGTGCAAAGTGGGCCTGTGCAGGCAGTAACGTCCCAAGCACCGTTGGGTATTATGGATGGCAGATTACCATCCTCCCTTTCCTCGTCGAAAAGGTCCTGAAGCCATTTTTCAAAAAAGGGCAGGCTGTCGAAATTCATAAGAATCTGCTCGGCCGAGGCAATGGCGTCGTTGGTCCAGCCCAGTTTTTCACGGGTAGGACAGTCGGTAAGCGCGTAGAACATATTCGACCAAACCGAATAGTCGCCACAACGACTTATCCTGTTTAAAAGCTCCACAGAACAGTTGAAGTCCGAGATTTTGTCCACCGCTTGGTGTACAAATACCGATTTAATATCAATAATTTCGCAGTCGCCTTCAATCTCCACAAACCGAAAGCCGTGGTAGGTGAAGCGGACCGGGGGATTATCCGTTCCTCCCGAAAGAATTATTCTGTTGGTTTGGAAATCGTGACCTTGATGGAAGGGGAATCCGTCCAT
>JAXJWR010000278.1:0-1769 GCA_036307905.1 Acutalibacteraceae bacterium | reverse complement strand
TATTATTGGTTACCGACTTCTGAGAAACGGTAACGTTGCCCTTGTCGAAAGAAAGGGTGTATGTGAGCTTTTCGCCCATGTTGCTGATCGGGTTTGTGTTGGTTCCTTCAACGTACTTATAGTCGCCAACAAGCTTGTTCTTATAGAATAAGCCGTAAACGAAGGACAAGGCTCCGTTTGTACCCTTGTATCTCCAAGAGCGAAGCTGAATATCGCCGAAGGAGTAGATCATGTGTTTTGCGTACTGGTAATCGGTAAAGGAGGCGTCATAATCGCCGTTGTTGCCGTTGCCCTTGTATGCAACGTTGAAGGTAGCGTCAAACTTATAACCGAGGTTTAAGTAGTTAAGGGTAGAAGCAGCGCTATCGTACAAAGCAACGTTTGTGTAATCAGCGTTAGCGCCCTTACCGTTTACGGTAAAGAATTCGTTAGTAAACGGAGTAACCTGGCCGTTGTTGAGCTCTCTTACAGCAACGTTGGTGTTTGCCTTCTTGTAAGAGTTGTAGGTAATGTTTCTCGGCTCGGTGGTGAAGTCAACGTCTTTAATAACGTTGTAGATATTGTCGGCAAGGAGTACAAAACCGGCGTCGTTGGGATGAAGCGCGTCATCGGATATGTTTCTGTAGTACATATCAGAATCCGGATCTTCATTATACTGCGAGAAAAGGGTACGGTTGTCAACAAAGCCGATAATCTTATCGTTTTGCTCGTATACCTTCTTCTGAACATCGAAAACTTCCTGCTGGCGGTCCCAGGTGCTCTTAATGCCTGCCCAAGTTTCAAGAGCAGAGGAGTAAACGACTCTCAGGTTTTCGTTGGTGCCCCAGTAGGGGTTGTTGATAAATGAATCAATCAACTCATTGGCCTGTGCGATGAATTTCGGTTCAGAGGTATTAACAGAAAGCTCGTATGAGCGCTGTGTACCGCTGGGATCGGTGAATGTGCAGGTAGGAACGCCGTCGGTTACGGTAATATTATACAAAACGGTTGTTCCGTCGGTGTCATAGATAACGGTATCAAGCGGATTGCCCTCTTCATCGAAGTTAAGGTCAACTGAACGCCAATTGTTGTTGTTATCGTTGTGCGCAGGGCCATAGAAATAGTTTCTGTCCCAGTATGCGGACTGACCATCGTTTGAACCAAGCGCGAAAATGATGTGGTCGGGGTTAAAGAGCTGAGCTGCGTAGTAAATAACCTGACCTTTATAAGGCTTGTATGTTCCTTCCATAGCGGTACAAGCAGATGCACCGGCGTTGAAAACGTCATAGTTCGGGCCAAGCTTTTTCTGTAAAAGGGCTACGTATGAGGTCTTGCGGTAGTTAGAAGCACCTACGCCCTGTGTAATAGAGTCACCGATAACGGCAATTCTTGATACAAACTGGTCGTCGTTAAGAACCTTGTTTGCTTTATCAATCGAAGCAAAGTAGAACTGGTTCTCTCTGTTCGGGCTGGACTCGAATCCACCGTTGTAGTAGGGGTGGAGGGTCATGTAAGCGTTAGAGGTGCTGGGTGCTGCGTAGTCAACAAGGTTACCGTTTCTGATGGTAACGTCCTTAAACTCGTCAGCAAGAGCGGTGTTGGTGTGGCCGGGATCTAAATAGAAGTCGATTTTTGCGTCGTTAATTCTAACTTCGATTTCGGTTGCGCCGTAGCGGTCGTAAAATCTAAAGCTAAGCTTGCACCAGGTGTTGTAGAAATAATCGTTAACCTGAACGCGAGCGTCAGCAAGCGCAACGCCGCTTACCTTGCCGTTTGCTCGGCGGATATAC
>JAXJWR010000277.1:0-5141 GCA_036307905.1 Acutalibacteraceae bacterium | reverse complement strand
TTATGACGGTGGATGAACTGCTGAGAGCCGTGGTCATCGCCTCTGCCAACGATGCTACCGTGGCCCTTGCCGAAGCGGTGGCGGGAAGTGAAGAAGGCTTTGTGGCAATGATGAACAGCAAGGCTAAGGAGCTTGGTATGAACGGTACCAACTTCGTAAACAGCTACGGTCTGGATGCCGATGGTCACCTTACCACCGCCCACGATGTGGCAATAATGTCGGCAGAGCTTATAAGACACGAGCTTATTCGTAAATATTCAACCGTTAAAATGGATTCACTCAGGGGCGGAAGCTCGGAACTGGTAAACACCAACAAGCTGGTGCGTTATTACAGCGGAGCCTTCGGACTTAAAACAGGCACTACGGGTAAAGCAGGCTCCTGCCTTTCGGCTACTGCCGAGCGGGACGGAATGACCCTTATCGCCGTGGTTTTGGGCGCCCCCTCCAGCAAGGAGCGTTTCAGCGGAGCGCAAAAACTTTTGGATTACGGCTTTGCAAACTACTCTTTTACCGAAATCGAGGCCGACACCTCCGAGTTTAAAAGTATTCCCGTTAAAAAAGGGGTAGAGCGCTTTGTTACCCCCGAGGTTAAAGAAAAATTTTCCATTCTTCTTGAAAAGGGCAAAGAGCAGGGTATAACCCAGACCTTCGAGCTGGCTACCCAGCTTACCGCACCTGTAAAATCGGGAGATACTTTAGGTTACGTGCATATTTTGAAGGACAAAGAGGAACTGGGGGTAATCCCCATAACCGCAAAGGAAGACTGCCAAAGACTTACCTGGGGTGTCTGTTTGGCCCGTCTTTTCAAAAGTTTGTTTACTTTATAAAAAACTTATAAATTTCTATTGAAAAAAATTGAGTTTTAGTGTACAATATATATAAATTAGAATAACTACCATCAGCAAGGAGTTTTAAAAACATGGCACTACAGTTCAATTACAAATACGCGGCAGATTTTCTCTGGGAAAACGACCTTAAGGGTCTGGAGGCACAGGTTGCCGCTGCTCACGATATGTTACATAACAAAACCGGTCTCGGTAATGACTTTCTCGGCTGGATAGATCTTCCCACCGCCTACGATAAGGACGAATTTGCCCGCATCAAAAAGGCTGCCGCCAAAATCATAAGCGATACCGATATTTTTATCGTTATCGGAATCGGCGGTTCCTATCTTGGCGCCCGCGCCGCTATCGAGTTTTTAAAGTCCAACAACTATAACGCACTTCCCAAAAATACTCCCGACATCTATTTTGCAGGAAATACCATCAGCGGTTCTGCACTCGACGATCTTCTTAAGATCTGCGAAGGTAAGCGCGTTTCTGTAAATATAGTTTCCAAATCCGGCACCACTACCGAGCCGGCTATCGCTTTCCGTGTTCTTCGCAAGTATCTTGAAGAACGTTATGGCGAGGAAGAGGCTGCAAAGCGTATCTACTGCACTACCGACAAGGCAAGAGGCACGCTTAAACAGCTGGCCGATCAAAAGGGTTACGAGTGTTTCGTAATTCCCGATGACGTGGGCGGACGTTTCTCTGTTCTCACCGCAGTAGGCCTTCTTCCCATCGCAGTTTGCGGAGCAGACCTGGACGCTCTTATGAAGGGCGCTGCCGATGCCGCCGCAGATTATGCGGAAAAGGATATGTACAAAAATCCCTGCTACACCTATGCAGCTATCAGAAACGCCCTTTACAGAAAGGGCAAGAGTGTGGAAATGCTGGTTTCTTACGAGCCCAGGTTCACCATGATGGCCGAATGGTATAAGCAGCTCTTCGGTGAAAGTGAAGGTAAGGACAATAAGGGAATTTTCCCCTCCTCTGTTGTTTTCTCTACCGACCTTCATTCTATGGGCCAGTTCATTCAGGACGGAAGCCGCCTTATGTTCGAAACCGTAGTTACTATCGGTGAATGCGGAAACGACATTGTTATCGAAAAGGAAGAGGACGACGGCGACGGACTCAACTTCCTGGCAGGCAAACCTCTCTCCTTCGTAAATTCCAAGGCCTTCGAGGGAACAATCCTTGCCCATACCGACGGAAAGGTTCCCAACCTTGTAATAAATGTCGATAAAGCAGACGAAGAAAATCTTGGTCGCCTTATTTACTTCTTCGAAAAGGCTTGCGGTATTTCGGGATACGTTCTGGGAGTAAACCCCTTCGACCAGCCCGGAGTTGAAAGCTATAAGAAGAATATGTTTGCCCTCCTCGGCAAACCCGGCTACGAAGATGCAAAGGCCGCTCTTGAAGCTCGCCTTGCAAAATAATTAACACTCAGTTTTAGTAAAATAACCGCGAAAGCGGTGTATATAGAAAAGGAGCGGATAATATGATTAAACTTATTATCGGAAACAAAGGTTCAGGCAAAACAAAGAAACTCATCGATTTGGTTAACACCGCAGCCAAAAACAGCCCCGGTAACGTTGTATGCGTTGAAAAGGGCGACGTGCTCACCTTCAGCGTGGCTCGCGAAGTAAGACTTATCGATGTAGAAAACTACGGAATTTCCGGTTATGATGAATATTATGCTATGCTCTGCGGAATAGCTGCCAGCAATCACGACATTACTCACATCTTCGGTGATGCCACCAAGAAAATCGGCGGCGGACTCGACGGAATCGATAATTTCCTTAAGAGGGTTGCCGCAAACGAGGACATTGAATTCGTGTTCACCATTTCCTGCGACGAAGCAGACCTTCCCGCAGCAGTTCTCGACCTTGCTGAAAAAATCTGATTTTAAGTATTACGGAGCAGGCAAAACTGCTCCGTATTTTTTCCTTAAAAAACACTTGACAAACCGAATGTGCTTATATATAATGTACTTTGTGACAATTGAGGTGAGATTATGCTTCTTGATCTGAAGCCCCTGTTCGCAGGCAGCAAAGAATTTTTGTCGGTAGATTTCGAAGTGGATTTGTCTGAATTTGAATTCCTTGGCGTCAAACCGCTCCGCTCTCCCGTGGCAATTAACGGAAAAATTGTCAGCCGCGCAGGTATTGTCGAATCCCAGCTCGATTGCAAGGTCGAATATACCGGCTTTTGCGACCGTTGCCTTAAAGAAACGGTAATAAACTATGTCGCAAAGGTAAACCGTACCATCGTGCAAAGCCTCGAAAACGAGGAAAACGACGAAATTACGGTTGTCCCCGATATGACCCTCGACCTTGAAGACTTCTGTTATCCCGACATTGTAATGAGTCTGCCCACAAAGGTTTTGTGTAAGGACGATTGCAGGGGACTTTGCCCCGACTGTGGAAAAAATCTCAACGAAGGCGACTGCGGTTGCCATAAAAAAGAGATTGACCCCAGGCTTGCCGCTTTAGCAGAGCTTTTAAATCAATAATCTACCAAATCCTATTAAAAAATTTTTTAAGGAGGTGCTGAAATGGCAGTACCGAAGAGAAAAACCTCTAAAGCAAGACGTGACAAAAGACGTAACAATTTATGGAAGCTTACTGCTCCCACCCTCGTAAAGTGCGAGCGTTGCGGTGAATACAAGCGCCCTCACAGAGTTTGCCCCGCTTGCGGAACCTACAACGGACGTGAAGTTGTAAAGGTAGAAGACTAATTTTAAACGGCGATAGAGGAGGAGAAATCCTTCTCTATTTTTTTTGAAAAATATAAAAGAGGTGATATAAGTGTCGGTAGAAATTTGCGGAGTAGAAAAGAAAAGTCCTGCGGCAAAAGCCCGAATAAAGGCGGGTGACACCCTTGTTTCCATTAACTCAAACGAAATTGTAGACGTGCTGGACTACCGCTTTTATCAAAACGAAGAAAAGCTTGACCTTACTATAAAGACTAAAAAAGGTAAGGAGAAAAGCATTAAAATTAAAAAGCAGGAATATGAGGAGCTGGGCCTTACCTTCGACAGCTATCTTATGGACTGTCAGCATTCCTGCAAGAATAAATGCATCTTCTGTTTTATCGACCAAATGCCCAAAGGTCTGCGCGAAACCCTTTATTTCAAGGATGACGACTCTCGTCTTTCCTTCCTTTTCGGCAACTATATCACCCTTACCAACCTTACCGAGCACGAGATAGAGCGCATTATAAAAATGCATATCAGCCCCGTAAACATTTCGGTGCATACCGTAAATCCCGAACTGCGCTGTAAAATGATGAATAATCGCTTTGCTGGTCAGGCGCTGGAAATAATTAAGCGCTTCGACGATGCGGGAATAAAAATGAATTTCCAGCTGGTGCTGGTGCCCGGCTATAACGACGGGGAAGAGCTTCGTCGCTCACTAACCGAGCTTTCGGCATATAAAAATATCGAGTGCGTTGCTTCGGTTCCCGTAGGTCTAACAAAATTCCGTGAAGGCCTTACCGAAATACAGCCCTTCACCAAAGAAACCTCGGCCGAGGTTATAAAAATTACCGACGAAATCGGTGCCGAAAATATAAAAAAGTATGGAAACCGCCTGGTCTATGCCGCCGACGAGTTTTATCTTAAGGCCGAAATGCCCATACCTGCCTCCGAAGAATACGGCGATTTTCCCCAGCTGGATAACGGTGTGGGAATGTGGTCCCTCTTCGAGAAAGAGGCAACCGAGGCGCTGGAGCAGTTGGATGCCCCCACGTCTCCTCGCAGGCTTACCTGCGTAACCGGAGTGGCCGCCTACCCCCTTATTAAGTGGGCTATTGACAAGGCAAAGAATAAATGGCATAATTTAGAGTGCGAAGTATATGCCGTGGAAAATAATTTCTTCGGTGAAAAAATTACCGTCGCAGGTCTTGTTACCGGCGGCGACATAATAAATCAGTTAAAGAATAAAAAGCTGGGCGACACCCTTCTTGTACCCTCCTGTATGCTCCGATTCGAGCGTGACCTGTTTTTAGACGACGTCTCGGTGGAGGAGTTGGGAGGCAAATTGGGTGTGGAGGTAAAAATCGTCGAGACCGACGGTTACTCTTTCATAGAGGCCCTTGCAGAATAGGTCTATCAAGAGAGGAGAATTTATATGGCAAAACCCGTAGTTGCCGTTGTAGGACGGCCAAATGTGGGAAAATCGACCCTCTTCAACAAACTTATCGGAAAAAGGATGTCAATAGTCGACGATACTCCCGGTGTAACCCGTGATAGAATATATGGGGATGCCGAGTGGTGCGGCCGAAAGATGATGCTCAGTGATACGGGCGGAATCGAGC
>JAXJWR010000276.1:0-4486 GCA_036307905.1 Acutalibacteraceae bacterium | reverse complement strand
GTTTTGCAGCCTCCGCCTCGGCGTTGGCTGCCGCCTTCTTTTGCTGCGCCTGGCGTTGTGCTTCCTCGGCCTTCGCTTTGTCGGCCTTTGCTTTGTCGGCTGCGGCTTGGTCGGCCTTTGCCTTTGCTTCGGCTTCGGCTCTCTCGGCCGCTGCCTTTTCAGCTGCCGCTGCCCTTTCGGCTGCCTCAGCCGCTACGCGCTCTGCCTCCGCCTTCGCCTTTGCGTTTGCTTCTTCCTTGATGCGCTGCGCCTCGGCTTCGTCTGCCGCTATCTTGTTAGCGCGGAGCGTGTTGTATTGGTTTAAAATATTCGAGCCTTGCCCGGCTTCAAATTGTGCCCAGGTTGGTTGCGAAAATCCGTACTGCGATGCAATCTTGCTGCACTCATTGTAAAGTGAAATGTAAGACTGCATTTTCTCATACTCCGCTTTGTCAGTGGTCGTAAAATACTTATTGCCGCTAACAGGCAACAATACGCTGTAAGTCACGGTGGTATTCTGTACCGCCACAGTACCATTTTGCTGAGACTTGCCCGCCGCCTTCGCGCGGTAATCCGCGAGGATAGATTCACCTCTCCCGGCTGCGAAATCTGCCCATTTAGGTATTGCGAAGTTATACTTGTAAGCAATTGCGTAAGCATCGTTATAGAGCTTACCCGCCGCCACGTACTTGTCGTATGTAGCCTTGTCTATTGAGGTGTACTTCGTGCCGTCGGGTGCGGTATAGCTGTAATTTTTGTCGTTAGCCGACACCTGGCTAAGATACTTTGCCTCGATACTACTCCAGTTAGGTTTAGAGGCTTTTTTTGAAGGGTTCATGTAGTCGGAATAAGCTGTATTATATTCCGCTACCGCCTTTTTGTAAGCCTCGTATTCCGCCTTAGATAAGCCTGTTTTCTTCGCGCCGTTAGGCGGGACGGCTATCTCGTAGGTTTCGCCTAAACCGCCCCGGAGACCATATAATAATACGTCGTGTGCCATATCTTTATTTATTATTTCTTGTTATTACCCAGCCGATGGCGAGAACTGCGCCAACCGCAATTACAACAGGCCACAGCCCTGTCTTCGATACCTTCACCGACGTTGCCGCCGGCGATGTCGATGCCGACGACGACGCGGGCGCGGTCTGGTTAGCGTATTGCGCCGCCTGTTGGCTGCTACCGCCGCTGCCAGCAATCTTGCGAATGTTGCCAGTCGCCGCCGGTACACTGTCCGTGCCGCTAAATTTCTTATTAACCTCCACTAATACGACCGCCATATCTACCTCCTTTTGTTGTTTACTGTCATTATAAGAAGGAGGCCTGCGATTGCGATACCGCCGCCAATAAGCCACGGTGTCCAGTCTTTTTGCTGTTGTTGCCCCTGTACCACAACGTAGCCGCCAGTGGTGTTAGGCGCGTATGTTGACGGATTGCCGCCAACATACTGACTGTTATAATACGCCGCCTGCGCCTTGTATTTCTCCGCCTCCGCGTTAGATTCCGCAATCTTTGCCGCGTTCTTGCTGTTAACAAGGCTTGTTATAGTGTCGCCGGTGGTGCTGATGCCCGTGTTTATAAGGTTCGAGCCCTGTTCGGTCAATCCTAAGCCACAAGCCGCATTTGTCATTTCCTCTACAATATTGTACATAATATTTTACTTTTTTCGTTTGTTATTATTGCCGCTGAGTGCCACCGCGCTAACCAGCAAAACACCGGCGGCCGCCGCTGCTATCACCCAGCCTTTCTTTGTCGTCGATGTCGTGCCGGTGGCTGATTCTTGTATCTTCCAATAGGCCTCCCATGTAACGCGCTGCCCGTTTTGGTCTAAAATCCAGCCCGCGTCATTGAAGGCGTATTTTTTTTGCTCCTCTTTTAATTCCGCCTCCTGCTCTGCAAGCCTCTTTTCCTCCGCCTCTTTGCGTTGAAGGGCTGCAAGGCGCGCTGCCTCCGCCTCCTCTTTTGCCTTCTCAGCCTCGGACGCTGCATCCTTACGCGCTTGCCTTGCCGCTACGATGCTGGAAATCCACTTCCATACAGCCGATATAACAGAGAGTGCTAAAATTATCATTTCTGAAATACCGTAATCGCCTAACGATGCCTCGCCGTCGTCGGTCTCAGCGTCGAAATTTACGCGGCTGTCCGGGCGAATGTCGCCTTTAAAAAGCGGTTTTTTGTTAAAGCCATTCTTTACTGACTTTACAAACTTATCCGGGTTTCCGCCCATGTGTTTGTAAAGTTTCTTTGCCTTTTCCATAGCCTTAACGGCCTTTTGCCATGTTTCCTTAGTATAGCCTAACTCGTCCGCCTGTTTTTCGGTCAGAAGCCCGATTCCTAAGCGGGTAGCCATGCCAAGGAAGTTGAGCGAAGTCAAGCCGCGCCAGCTGTTACGTATCAATACGGTGAGCGGGTTAATCTTGATTAACAGCACCTTGAATAATTTGCCGCCAATAACCACGCTTTCCTTGATGCTCTCATAACTTGTTTTTGCAACATTCTTTGTGTCCTCGATGGCGGTTTTGAGGGGGTTTACAAACGCCTCTTTTACGTTGCCTTTCGCCAAATTGACAACCGTCTTAACAGGCGTGGTAAAGCTGTGCTCTACTGCCTTGACAACCGCCTTTACAGGCTCTACAAATATTTTTTTAAACCATCCGTCGAGGGTCTGTAACTCTTTTTCATAACCGGCATCAGTCGCGCCGGGGCTTTGCAAATATTTTATAATGCGTTCCTCTCCGTTTGCGACCTCTATCGCAATATCGTAATTATCAAAGCAATACGCGCCGCTTTCGTCGTCGATGTCCTTAACATACGGCATGACTATCTGAGCGTACCTGTAAGCGTCATAGTCTGTATTATCTAAATTTATCATAATGCGCACCTTCTTAACATCCGCGCGGTCGGTGTCAGTCGCCGTGCCGTTGTCGATGCGCTTTTTTGCCTCTGTATAGATACCGCGCAAAGTTGCAAGTTCCTCCGCGTGTCGCTTCATCAGAGCCGCCCTGCGCTGAGGACTAACGCGGGAAGCATAGTGAAGGAATGACGCACCAAACTCCGGCCCCGGCACTTGTGCGAGGCTGCCGAGGCGGAGGTTATGAAGTGCGACGCTTTCTTCATTCAAACCACTCAATCCATATACAGGAATTGTGTTCATAATAAATCACTAATCATCAAAAAGTTAAATCATCAATAATCAAAACAACTGTCCCAAATTCTGCAAATTTTTCACAACAAAAATCTCTCGTTTAGTTATTCCGGGCGGTCTGCTATTGAACACAAACCAGACCCTATCAACTACCACGCCGTCGCAAACGACGTAAATATGTGAGAAGGCGGGCTTATTCTTAAATGCTGCTAATTCAAATACAGGGTCATAGCCCATACATTTTAGCACGCACCAAGCAAAAGTGCTAAGGCAATCACAGTCAACGCCGCGATGCCGGTCCGCCCATACTCGGCGAGGCGTTCTAATTTCTTCCTTTCCTGCTGCATCATATTCGTAGCGTATATTGTTTTGCATCCAGTGCCAAAGATTAAAACAAGATTGCAGCACGGTATCAGCTTTTAAATGTTTGGCAATCGCTTCACATTCTTTGTAATACCTCCGACATGTGTCTGCAATCAGTTGTTTTGTATCGTCGAGACCAAATCCCGCAAAATCCGTTCTGTTATCAGCCGGCGCAAAAAATTGCGAATAGTCGCTCAATATCCTGTAAGTCGGCTGCATACCACGGAAATCGAGGATTTCGAGATTATTGTAGAGGGCGTTGTTGGCGGTTTTGCCAAGGTCGCTTTTGATTTGCTCATAAAGCAGGGGATCGTCGGTCTGCATCCTTTGCAGTTCCTCACCGCTAAATTTGCGGATGTCGTATTTTTTTAGTGCTGCCGTATCTTCCAAATCTTTCCGGGCTCGCGTCCTTGTATCTGTTATAATATAGGTGTCGCCGGGTGCGCCTAAGCTGTCTGCGTATTGATTTGCGGCGTCTTGCCAGCGTTCTATTTGATGTTGCAGTGTTTTGTAGTCTTTTGAATTAGAGCGCAATTTGGACTGTACATTTTTTAATACTGCGATAAGTCCTTCTGCAAACTCAATTAATCCAAAATAAGCGTCAATTTTGCTGCTGTAAGCCGTTATAATATTGCAAACTGGGCACGATATAGAAAAACTCCACACCGACACAATAGAAACGCCATCTGTGCCGTATGCTTTATAGCGCGCAAAATTCAAAGTAACAAGCCTTTCCGACTTGTTTATAACATAGTCTTTTAATATAAAATCGGCGTTGTAGTTGTCGGAAAATTCCTTCCCAAAGTAAACAATATCGTTGTTAATGCCCTTAAAAACGAAGTAAACGTCAAATAAAGACGGGGAAACAGACACAACCGGCTCGAATAGTTCCGGCGCATTTTTAAACTTTGAGAATTGAAATTTTGTTAAGCTCTTAACTTCGCCCGGCTCCTTCTTTGAACGTTGGCGAAGGTCTGTTACAATGTATTTGTCGCCGTAACC
>JAXJWR010000275.1:0-7623 GCA_036307905.1 Acutalibacteraceae bacterium | reverse complement strand
ATAGTTATACTTTTGCAGTTTAAAGTGCTAAACGGATTATAGCACAACCGTTTCAATTTGTCAAACCCTATCTTAACATATTTGCCCGAATTTTCAAGAACAAATTTAAAAACAGTCCCTTCGGGTGTGCACACACCCGAAGGGACTGTTTTTTGTTATGAATAAATCTTATATCCGTTGTTTGTTTTAACCAGGCGGAAGGTCTTTTCGCTAAGGTATTCCAACTCTTCCCCATCGTCAACCGTATAGACGGTTTCGATAAGTGCTTTGACTTCATACCCAACGCCAAGATAATCCCCGCCTGCCTCCAGAGTACAACCAAGAATCTTCATGGAAAGAATTTTGGGGTCATCTGCGGGAGGTGAAACAATCAGCCCTGCCAGCCCTTCTGAGGATACCAAATCGGAGCCTGCATCTATAATGCCCTCCAGATTGGTACCGTCGAGAGTATCGGAAATCTCGGGAGCAACGGTGCATTTATACATTTTTTGAAGGTCGCCGTCTGCAGCCGCCTTAACATACTGATAAACCACCTTTTCAGGTCCGTAATAAGGCACCACGCAAGCCACTATGCCGGATATGCCTATAACAAGTGCGCAAACCGCAATTATAAACTTTACGGGAAATTTCATTACAGTATATCCTCCTCATCATAGCTTATATTTGTGCTTTCAGAAACGGTTTCCTCGTCGGCCAAGGTGTCAGATACAGTTGCTGTGTTATCCTCAGCACCGTCATAAGCTTGGTCGGCGGTATTTTCGAAATCGCTCGCCTCCGAATCGAGTTCCGAGCTAACTGCTGTGCCTTGCTTTTTATGTGCGGCATATTCTTTTAGGGGCTTTATGCTGCGAAGGAGCATTACAGCACCGAATACAACTGCCGCAAAGCAAAGGAAAGCCAGAACTACCGCAAGATAGTTAAGATTTGTTACGTAAACGTTTACATCTCCGCAGGATACCAGCGCGGTTTTATCTTCATCGTTTTTAAAGCCGCCCACAAACTGCTTGCTGCCGAAAAGGTTATCCTTTTCTTTAACCTTCATATTAGTGTTGCTGATAAGCGGATCAAAATCGTAGTCTACATAAAAGGCGGCGCCGCTTGTAAACAGAGATTTTGTTTTAAACTCTTTTTTCTCTACCGAAAAGTACGAGGTTTCATCTTCGGTATAGTCTTTTCCGGCAGCGGCACAAACCAGCTGATTTATCTGTTTTTCAACCTCTGCGACGTTACCGGAAAAGGTGATAACCACACCGTCATCGGAGGTTTTGTAGTTTTTTTCGTCCTTGAAGAAGCTTACAATTCTGTCGATTGCAGACTGCTTCATTTCATCCGAAAGGGCATCGCCATGCTTGCAATCCAGCGTTACCTTTATTTTATCCTTGCCTGCAGGCTCAATATCGAAGGTGATATTTTCAAACTGAATCTGCCAATCTAATTTAAAAGTATATGTAAGGGTGGGCTGGGCCGAGTAAAAGATACCGCCGTGTTTCAGGTCGAAAGAAATTTCGGAATTGCCACAGTTAGCCCCTGTAGGAATCGCATTGTTGTAGATCAGAAGCTGACTGTACACATTATCGGAATCATAGTCAACATAGAAGGAGGCGTCGACAAGCTCGGACACGGTGACCTTTGCCATACCGATGTTTTCTTTATCGAGCACGCTTTCAAAAGAAAATACATTGGTTTTGCTTTGCAGTACCTTGTTAGTCTTTTCAACCAGTTCCTGCGGGTTGGCGGCGGTTATAACAAAGGTGTATACCGCATTGGAGCTTTCGTCGGTTTTGGAGGTAAACTCGATTCCGTCGGTCGCAAGATTTTTTAAATAATCCTCTAATTTACAGCCTGCGGCAGCAAGAGAGTCGATTGTATCCTTATAAGCCGAGAACTCGATAGTTCTTATAATGGTGTTATCAAGCAAAAGCTGTGTGGATATTTCACAATCGTCAATACAGTTTTTCTCCTGGGTGTCAACCTCAAAATCGCCGTATACTTCGTGCTGTACACCTTCGATGGTTATAAAATGATCGCCGTTTTCGTACCAGTTGCTCTCTGATTCGCTGATGATTGCGGCTTTTCTAAGACCTTCGCGGAACCAGTCAAGCAAATCTACCGAGTCGAAATTCTCTTCGAATTTTACACCCTTTTTGAAGTAGCTATCGTGACGCTCGTAGGTGATTTCGGGGGTTAATGCATCGCCCTGTGCTTTTTCTTCCTCGGTAATGCCGGCATTTATGATAGCATTTACCTTGTTGCGATAATCAGTGAGTCCCTTAAATTCGATGGTAAACACGATGTTTTTTCCATCAGTAGCATCACTGATGGTATAACTCATACCGTCGGGAATGTTTTCGGTTATAACCGTTTCTAAACCGGTTATTCCGCCATCTACATCTCCCAGGTCGTCGCTGGAAATTTCAAGCGTTATCACGCGGGAGCCGTTAAAGTCCTTGTCGACGGTCATATCGGTGGATACGGTAGCTCCGCAGCCCGCCATTACAAAAACCATCAGACAAAAGGCCATCAATAAAAGTATGCGTCTAAAAACCTTCAACTTAAAATCACTCCTTATGTCTACATTGCGGACGTGAGGTTTCCTATGCTGTTGCCCACAACTGCCAAATAGAGAAGTCCCATCAGGAAAGCCACAACAATAACTATGGCTAAGACCGTACCGAAGCCGTAGAAGGGCGACTTATCCAGCTTGTCGAGTTTCTGAATTCCTACATAAAGGCAGGCAACACTCATAACCAGGGCGGCTACAAACAGAGCAACCGTAATGGGTGAGTATACAAGACCGAAAAGCATATTAACAATGCTGATGGCGGCCAAGGGAAGCGTAGCTGCGGCAACCATATTGAGAACGCTTACGAAGGATGCATTTTTCTTAAGCACCTTGGCAAGGAGCACCCAAAATCCCAGTGAGGTGCCGAAATAGGCTACTGCGCCTACTGCAAGGCCTATGCCGAAAACGGTCAGGAAGGGGAACAAATCCCCTGCGTTTATGTAACCTGCATATCCACCAATAAGGGCCTTCATAAGTTGGGACATCATTTCGAGTCCTACAACAGCGGTGGCCAGAGCGTATAGAATTACTTCTATTGCGGCAAGAAGCGACCACTCGTGGGTAGTGCTTTTAGCCGAAGCAACAACGGTAGGAACGGGACGAATCCAGAATTCCTTTAACACCTTTAACAGATTTGCAAAGATAGGATTTGCCTTTTTCGGCTCGGCAGGTGAAGGGTTAACCTCTGCGGTGGCTACACCCTCTACCGGGGTGCCGCAAGCTGCGCAGAACTTAACATTTTCGGGTATGTTCGAACCGCAATTTTTACAAAACATAATATTTCCTCCTTGGTATATATTCCGTTTTGCCGAAATTTGTCGACAAAAGCAGAAATTAGTACAATTTAAATATATAGCATTAAAATAAGTTTGTCAAATACATTACCAATGGCAAAAGCTTTTACAGTAAAGTATATTGACGGCCTTTGTAATCTTTAACTATTAAAAGTTTTGTTTTTCGCACAGGTATAAAAATTATATAATCTTTTTGTATTCAATTCTCGGTTGACTTAGGTTATATTTAGTTATATAATTATTATATATGGAATTTTTTAGCGAGGGGAAATTTATGATAAATCTTAAAATTGCACAGCTTGTAAATTACGGTCTTAAAACCGGTCTTATTGAAGAGGACGACAAAATTTGCATAACCAATAATCTGTTGGAGGCGATGGGGCTCACCGATTATACCGAGCCTGAAAACCTGCCCGAAGCAGAGCTTGAAGATATTTTAAAGGGTCTGCTGGACTTTGCCTGCAGTCAGGGTATTATTGAGGACAGTACCACCTACCGCGACCTTTTTGATACTAAGCTTATGGGAATTTTAACTCCCCGTCCATCCTATATCAGAAAGACCTTTAACGAGCTTTATGAGGAAAATCCCGTAAAGGCTACCGACTGGTATTATAAGCTTAGCTGCGACACCGATTACATACGTCGTTACCGCATAAAAAAGGATATGAAATGGGTTGCCTCCACCGAGTACGGAGATTTGGATATTACGGTAAATCTTTCTAAGCCCGAGAAGGACCCCAAGGCTATTGCCGCCGCAAAAAATATGCCCCAGGCCGGATATCCTAAATGCCAGCTCTGCAAGGAAAACGAGGGTTACAGCGGTCGAGTAAATCACCCTGCCCGCCAGAATCACAGAATTCTTCCCGTAAAGGTAAACGGCAAGGACTGGATGATGCAGTATTCCCCTTACGTTTATTATAACGAGCATTGCATAGTTTTCGATGCGGGTCACAATCCTATGGCCATAAATCCCGACACCTTCAGAAAGCTGCTGAGCTTTGTTAAGGCCTTCCCCCATTATTTTGTAGGTTCTAATGCCGACCTGCCCATCGTTGGCGGCTCTATACTTACCCACGACCATTTCCAGGGTGGCCACTATACCTTCGCTATGGCTAAGGCTCCCGTTGAAACTCCCCTTTCCTTCGAAGGATTCGAGGACGTTGATGCCGGTATAGTAAAATGGCCTATGTCGGTTATCCGTCTTTCTGCCAAGGACACCGACCGCATCTGCGCCCTTGCTGATAAAATTCTTGCAGCCTGGAGAGGCTACACCGACGAGTCGGCATTCATATACGCCTTCACCGACGGTGAGCCCCACAACACAATCACCCCCATCGCCCGTAAAAACGGCGAAAACTTCGAGCTTGATTTGGTTCTTCGCAACAATATAACCACCAAGGAGCATCCTATGGGTGTTTACCATCCCCATGCCGAGCTTCATCACATTAAAAAGGAAAACATCGGTCTTATCGAGGTTATGGGTCTGGCCGTACTTCCCGCTCGCCTTAAAACCGAGCTTGCGGTACTGGCTGAAGCTATTGTAAACGGAGAGGACCTCCGCGCCGGCGAAGCCACTGCTTCTCACGCAGATTGGGTGGATGAATTTAAGGATAACTACAACATAACCGCCGACAACATTGACGATATTTTAAAGGCCGAGGTTGGCAAGGTCTTTGCCAAGGTGCTTGAGCACGCAGGCGTTTACAAGAGAAACGAGGAAGGAAAGGCGGCCTTTATCCGCTTCTGTCAGTCGGTAAAATAAAATGTCTCAGTTTCTTACTAATTTTTCTACCGTTTTTATGCAGGTAATTGTCCTGTTTGTGCTTATGGGCTTTGGCTTTGTGGGTAACAAGACTAAACTCATAAACGATGCCGGCTCTAAGGTTATGAGCGACATTGTGCTGTACTTCGTCACTCCCTGCCTAATAATCAATTCCTTTTCAAATATGAAATGCGATGACGAGCATTTAAAAGGTCTTATTGTCTGCTTTATCGCCTTTTTTGCCATAATGGCAGCAACCATAGTCCTTGTACATATTATCTTCCGCGGCAAGAACGAAAAGAAAATGAGGGTTCTCCGCTTCGGACTGGTCTTTTCAAACGTGGGATATATGGGTATCCCTCTGCAGGAGGCCGTACTGGGACAGGAAGGCGTCTTCTACGGTGCGGTATGCGTGGGAGTTTTTAACCTTCTGGTATGGACCTACGGAGTTATCTGCTCCAGCGGAAGTCTTAAAACAATGTCGGTAAAAAAGCTGATACTAAATCCCGGACTTATCGCCGTTGCAATCGGACTTATAGTTTTCCTTTTCTCGGTTCCGATTAAGGAATATGCCGAGCCCGTGGCTGTCACCCTTAGCTATATGGCCAACCTTAACACCCCCGTTGCGATGATGGTTATCGGTTTTAATCTTGCAAACAGCGACCTTTTAGCTTCCCTTAAATCGGCAAGCACCTACGTTATGGCTTTTTTAAGGCTGATAGCAGTTCCTACAGTTTCCCTCTTTGTACTCCTGCTTTGCGGCATCAGAGGGGATATTCTTGTTTCCCTTGTTATTGCGGCCAGCGCTCCCGTTGCGGCGGTTACTACAGTTTTTGCAATTAAATACGAAAACGATATAAACACCTCGGTAAATCTGGTAGCCTTCACCACGCTGCTTTCCATCATCACCATGCCTACAATCGTAGCATTGGCACAGATGTTTCAGTAACAGGCTTTAAAACAAAAGAAGTATGTGTCACATAAACATACTTCTTTTTTGTAATTTTCATAAGGTCAAGTACCGCCGTAACAATATGCCGAAAGAAGTTTTTGGAGGAACCAAATGGCACTGACACACATCGACAACAAGTATTTTACCGATCAGGATTGCCTGATAACCTATAACCCGGCCCCCGCCTTAAACGAGAAGGAGCATACCCACGATTTCCTTGAAATCGTTTACGTCTTTTCGGGCAATAGTCTGCATATTGTTGACGGTCACGAATATCCTGCCACGGCCGGAGATTTACTGTTTATTAACCTGGGGTCTACCCACAGCTTTACCTGTGGTAAAAAATTCGAATATGCTAATATCATTTTAAAACCTGAATTTATAAATCGCGGTCTTGCGGGTACCGAAAACGCATTTTCCCTTTTAGACCTTGAAGATTTCAGGGCATTGTCCGATATGGTCGACCGAACCAATCTGCTGGTTCACCTTTCCGCCAAAGAAATCCGCAGCTTTGAAGGACTGCTTAAACTAGCACTTACAGAGCTTAACAATTCCGACCCCGGAAGAGAGCTGATGTTACGCTCGGTCTTTAATGCTCTGCTCACCATAACCTTCAGAAAAATGAGTCTTCCCTTAAAAGCGCCTGCCGTTATAGGCGAGGAGCTTCTAAGCTACATAAACGATAATTGCAGCCGAAGGCTTAGCCTTGAACAGCTTGCCGCCGACAACCATTACAGTCCTGCCTACTTTTCAAGACTATTCCGCAACCAAACCGGCATAACCTTTACCGAATATGTAAATCGTTGTCGCCTAAAGAAGGCCGAAAAGCTCCTTCGGGAAACCGAGCTTTCGGTAGGTGACATCTGCTTCGAAACAGGTTTTTCTAACAGAACACAGTTCTTTCGTCTTTTTGCGAATCGGTACGGCACCTCACCGTTAAAATACAGAAAGTTAAAATCAAATACTTTTTGATGACAAAATGTTGTCTTTTTTCCTCCCTCCTTTTTACTGTATACTGAGTAAAAAGGAGGTTTTTTATATGGATATTAAAATTAACCGAGCAATTTATCGCGACAAGGTTTATGCCTGCTGGTTAGGCAAAAACATCGGCGGCACTATGGGTACCCCCTTTGAGGGCAAAGCCGAGCTGCTTGATATTAAGGGATTTACCTCTAAAAAGGGTGAGCCCTTACCTAACGATGACCTTGATTTGCAGATCATCTGGCTTAAGGCTGTCAACGAAGTAGGCGCAAAGGGTCTGAACGCAAATATTTTAAGCTGGTACTGGAAAAAGTATATCCCCGCCATCTGGAACGAGTACGGTGTGGGACAGTATAACGCTTCCATCGGATTTACTCCTCCTATGTCGGGAGAGCTTTATAACGATGGATGGAAAAATTCCAACGGTGCTTGGATTCGTTCGGAAATTTGGGCCTGTCTTGCTCCCGGATTTCCCAACATTGCGGCAAAATATGCTATTATGGAGGCCTCTATCGACCACGGAGTATCCGAAGGTACTGTAGCCGAAATATTCACCTCCACCCTGGAAAGT
>JAXJWR010000274.1:0-2288 GCA_036307905.1 Acutalibacteraceae bacterium | reverse complement strand
GTGTATAAATAAAAATACATATTGTCTAATTTTATCCCTACCCGCAATTCCCTTACAGGAGTTCTTTTTGTTCTGCGCTTTCCGTGTTTTGTAATCCTCTCAGTAAGATGCAGAAGTTTTTTCTTGACGCGATGGCGTACGAAGGTACTCCGAGCGGCAAAAAAAGACTAAAAAAGAACTCCCGAAAATACAGGAGTTCTTTTTGTTCTGCGCTTACTGAGAGGATTACTGAGCTTGACTGCCGTCAAAAATATTCTTTACCTTAAACTGGTTTACAGCGTAATCATTTACGGTATAGTCGAGAGCCTTGTAGGTATCCTCGATAAACTTGTCGTACTCGTCGGACTTGAGGAGATAAATAATCTCTTCGGTGAGGGTGTCGAGATAGTAGGGATCCTCGTTTATGTCCTTTTTAACAACGATATAGAAGGTTTTTGCATCCTCGTCGTGAATGAGGGCAGCACCGTCCTTCTCGAGCTTGGCAACATCGGCATACTTTTTGAAGTAGGTGGAGCCTGCGGTATAGGTTTCTTCATACTTGGTGAGAAGCTTGATGTTGGAATCCACAGGTTTCTTTTCCTCTTCCTTTTGGGAGGAAGTGGTGGAAGAAGTGGTAGAAGAATCCTTATCCGAAGAAGTGGTGGAAGTAGTGGTGGAAGAATTCTTATCCGAAGAGGTGGTGGATGTGGTGGTGGAAGAATTCTTATCCGAAGAGGTGGTGGAAGTAGTGGTGGAAGAATTGCCGGAAGATGTGGTGGTAGAGGAGGTAGTGGAGGAGGTGGAATCGTTTACGCCATTGTCGGCATTATAGGCTTTAAGCACCTCGTCATAGGTTTTGCCTTCCTTGAACATATCAACATACTTCTGGAGTTTCTTCTGGATATCTTCAACCTTGGGCTCTTTTTCTTTAGAGTAGTCATGAGTGATCATATAAACGGCGGTGTAGTTGTTTTCCATGCCTTTTTTGATGTCGGCATCGGAAACGGCCTTTTCACCGTCTTTTCCGTAGGTTTTGTCGAAATAGAGGTTATAGAGAGCGTCGTTAAGCATTATCTTTTCGTAGGTAGAGTAAGCAACGCCGTTTTCCAGCATAACTCCGCCTAAAGAATAGTTCCAATAATACTGTGCGGTAGACTGCCAGTTCTTTTTCTCTTCCTTATCAAGCTCGTACTTCTTTTCTTTGCAGATTTTTTCCAGAGCCATATAACGCAGACAGCTGTTGAGAGCAGTTTCTTTAACGTACTCTTCATAGGTCTTATCGCCAATCTTCTGCTTTAAGTAGCTGAAGCCCTTAGCCTCGGTGTCGATTTTATCGTCGTTATTTATGAGATTTTTAGCCTCGCTGTCGGCAAGTACAAGGAAATAGGAATACATAGCCGAGGTGATTTTATAGTCGCCGGCGCTGATTGCAACCTCATCCTTGGGATGACAGGCAGAAAGGGTAAAAATAAATGCGAGAGCAAGTAAAATTGCCGTTACCTTTTTTAACATTTTCATTGGTGAACCTCCAAAGTTTTAACATTTAAACTATTATATAATATTTTTTCCGAATTGTCCAGCCTATTTTACAGAAGCTCTGCAATTTCTTTAAGGGCGGCCGATACCGACTGACCCGGTTTAAGATTTACCGAATAATAAGGGGTCTCAGTGGGGTGGAGAGTGACTCTGCCGGGAAGCCCGTCGCAAAGGGCTTTTACCTGTTCAGGCATAATGGTTGAAACCTTAACACACAAGGTTTTACCCTGCTGGGTTATTTCGTATATTCCGCAGCGGGCTGCCTTGCTTCTGAACAGGGCAATATCTATAAGTCCCATAACGGCACTCGGAGGGTCGCCAAAACGGTCGCAAAGCTCGTCGACAACGTCACTGACATCCTCGGGAGTTTTAATTTCGGCGATGCGGCGATATATTCCAAGGCGAGCGGGAACACTTTCAATATAGTTTTCGGGGATATGGGCGGAAATGTTAAGGTCTACAAGACACTCGACCTCGGGCACGGTTTCCTCCCCTTTTTCTTCCTTCATGGCGTCCGAAAGCATTTTAATATACATATCGTAGCCGACGGCCTCCATATTACCGTGCTGCTGACCGCCCAGAATACTGCCTGCTCCCCTTATTTCAAGGTCACGCATGGCAATTTTAAAGCCCGAGCCGAACTCGGTATATTCGCGGATGGCATCAAGTCGCTTGGTGGCGATTTCCGAAAGTCCTTTGCCCACCCGATAGCAAAAATAAGCATAGGCACGGCGGGTGGAACGACCCACACGGCCTCTGAGCTGGTGAAGCTG
>JAXJWR010000273.1:0-1193 GCA_036307905.1 Acutalibacteraceae bacterium | reverse complement strand
TCATAGGTACTCGAAAGCGACAAACTCCCGTATGCCAACAAGACGCCCTTTTATATAGAACGCCTGCCGCATAGCAGAACTTAAATTATTAAGTCAAAAGAGTTTTGTCAATTCCTGTTAAGAGCTCGTCAGACTCTTACTTTTTCTTGGGACGCTTAGCGCCGTACTTGGAACGGCTCTGCATACGTCCGTTGACACCCTGCGCGTCGAGGGTACCTCTGACGATGTGGTAACGCACACCGGGGAGATCCTTTACACGGCCGCCACGGATAAGAACAACGCTGTGCTCCTGAAGGTTGTGGCCAACGCCGGGGATATAGGAACTGACTTCAATACCGTTAGAAAGTCTTACTCTGGCGATCTTTCTGAGCGCGGAGTTAGGCTTTTTGGGGGTAGCTGTCTTGACAGCGGTGCAAACGCCTCTCTTCTGGGGGGAGTTCTGGTTGATAGCAACTCTCTTCTTGGAGTTCCAGCCCTTCAGAAGTGCAGGAGCCTTTGCCTTCTTTTCAGAAACCTCTCTGCCCTTACGTACCAACTGGTTAAATGTAGGCATGTTTTTCCTCCTTTCAAATTTAGTGGAATTGATAAACTTCGCTTCGCACTCCTCTTTGCCCTCACCTATAAAAGGGCGCAGTTATAGAATGCTCCACGATTTACTATTATAAACTACGAAGTGCCTTTTTGTCAAGGTTTTTTTCGGGTTTTGCTGAGTTTTGTGCCATTTTCGGCGCATTGCACCTATCAATGGCAATTATTCCCCGAAAGGCGGCTTTTTAAACCATAAAGTGCCGGTGGGCACCCTCGCCCGCCTTTGGAAACGTCCGTTTTCCCAAGTATTCATTAACGGCGGGATAGAGAAGTTTCCTGTAACCCAAAAAGCGAACGCCTTACGCGTCCGCTTTGTCCTCTTTCTTCTCACCCTCGGCGGCGAGCTTCTTCTGAAGCTCTTCCCTGCCGACGGCAAGCATAAGCTTTATTCTGTTCTCCTGGTTGACCTTCGGCGCGCCGGGGTCGTAGTCGATGGTCACGATGTTAGCGTTCGGGCGTATCTCCTTGATCTTGCGGATAGCGCCCTTGCCGTTGATGTGGTTTGGCAGGCAGCCGAACGGCTGTGTGCAGACGATGTTCTCGTAGCCCGTGTCGGCGAGCTCGATCATCTCCGCTGTGAGCAGCCAGCCCTCGCCCATCTTGCT
>JAXJWR010000272.1:0-1044 GCA_036307905.1 Acutalibacteraceae bacterium | reverse complement strand
TCGAGTTTGGCCTTGCCTGAGGTCACCCCTGTCTTAGAAGCCGAAACGGCCGAAGCGAAGTTGGAGCCGTCACCTGCTGTTCCGAAGGTATCTGCACCTTCTTTTCCACGGATAGAAATATTTGCCTCGAAGAGCTGAAGCTCGGTAACCTCACCGGGGGCGCCGAGAAGCTGATCCTGTGCGGCACCATCCAAGGGGAAGGCAATAACGTCACGAATTGTTTCGGTATCGGCAAGAAGCATTACGATACGGTCAACACCGGGAGCCATACCTGCGTGAGGAGGCGCACCGAACTGGAAGGCGTTATAGAGTGCTGAGAAACGCTTCTCCACCTCGGAAGCATCATAGCCTGCGATAGAGAAGGCCTTTCTCATAATTTCGGGGCTGTGGTTACGGACTGCGCCCGAAGCAAGCTCGATTCCGTTACATACAAGGTCGTACTGGTATGCGTTGATGGTGCAGGGGTCCTTGGTTTCCAGCGCTTCAAGACCACCCTGGGGCATCGAGAAGGGGTTGTGGGTAAAGATTATGCTGTCGGTAGTTTCGTCCAGCTCGTACATGGGGAAGTCCACAACGAAGCAGAACTCGAAGGAGTCCTTATTGATAAGGCCCAGCTCATTACCAAGCCAGGTGCGGATTACGCCTGCATTTTTATCGGCGGTAGAGGAAACGGTATCGCAGATGAAGAAGATTGTCTCTCCTTCCTTAACACCTGTAAGCTCTACAATCTCCTTTTTCTGTTCATCGGAAAGCACCTTAGAAATGGGGTCGTCCTTGAAGGTGTAAGTAGCAGCATCAAGCAGAGTAATGTGGGCAAGACCTGCCATTTTTGCCTGTTTCTGGGCGAAATCGAGGGATTTATCGAAGAACCAGCGTTCTGCCTTACAGGGCGCAACAATGCCGCGAACGGGCTTGTTCATAAAGGGCTTAAAAGGAGCGCGGGTGAAGAAATCGGTTAAATCGCAGATGATAAGGGGGTTGCGAAGGTCGGGCTTATCGGAGCCGTATTTTGCCATTGCCTCTGCGAAGGGAATTCTTCTGAAG
>JAXJWR010000271.1:0-1258 GCA_036307905.1 Acutalibacteraceae bacterium | reverse complement strand
GGTATTAAAGCCTACCTTTATCTGAATTTTTGGATTGTGGATGCACATTTTGTCGTAAACGTCGAGAAAAATATAAGAAAGCTCGTTCACAAGGCTACTTCCGTCGGCATTGGTTCCGCCTATGAATATGGGTTGACCCCAATAGTTGTCGATAGCCTCGAACTGGGCAAGGAAATAGGCTAAATCGGTGCGTATTTCCTCCTCGGTCACGCCGTTTTTAAGGTCGGCCATAAAGAAGGGATAAAACTCGTCGTCAAAGCCGGAAAGGGAACGCACCTGCAGACCGCTGACATGCTCGCAAAGCATAAAATAGATATAGTCGGTGAGCAAAGCTTCATAAAAGGTTTTCGGGGGATTTTCTGCAATATTTTTAAGGGCTTCGCACATTCTTGAGTTGTTCTGTGTGTCGGCCTGCACAACAAGTCTCTTGATAAAGCCGACAATGGCGGTGTAGGTAATATTTATACCGCTGAAAAAGGCTTCCTCATCGGGGGTGAGGGCTCTGCTTTCTTTTAACTCTGCCCTTATTTTTTCTGCATTTTCAAGCAAGCCCTTAAAGCCTAAAGATAATATTTGTTTCCAAATGGGAACCGAATGGTCGTAATCGGGCCAGGTGGTGCAGACACCGTTTGATTCGTATAGATGTCTTATCGGGGCAATTTCCGGAATTTTCTCTGCGAAAACTTCTCTGTTCCATTCGTTTATAAATATAGGATGCAGGGGACGGTCTATCATATTTATGGCGGGATAGCGGTCTCTTACATCGCAGTTTATACGTGTGTTTTCCAGCACATAAGCAAAGGCCTTTGCTTTACTTATGGTGTGCGGGAGGTGTTTTGTTTCCTCGAAAAGTTTACGAAGTCCCTCTGTTATAAACTGAGGTGCAGCACCGGAATCGGGCGTGAAGGTGCTGTCTACCCGCTGAAAACGGTAAAAACTTTCAACCGGTGCGGTGGGACGGACGTACTTTGATTTCATATAATCAAAATTTTCGTTTGAGATATAATGCATAAGGCTCTCCCCTTTCTGCTTTCATTATAAATGTTATACCGTTTGGGAAAAGGGATAAAACAAATATACTTGACCATTTCAAAACAAAATATTATAATATTATACAGCAAAGGTGGGATGTTATGGAGAAATTTATAAATCTGGACTTTGACATAAAAGAAATTATACTGGCGCTGAATATTCCCTCGGGAAAGGGGGATGCCGTCCACCAAAACCGCCCAAGTCACGGACTTGCTTTACACCTTGC
>JAXJWR010000270.1:0-6449 GCA_036307905.1 Acutalibacteraceae bacterium | reverse complement strand
TCTGCCACTGGCGAACCATTCCGAGAACTCCGTTATTAAGCAGAACTACGATAACGGGAACATCGAAGGAAACGGCGGTAGCAAGCTCGTTTAAATTCATTCCGAAGCTTCCGTCGCCTGTGAAAAGAACAGTTTTTCTGCCTGTGCCCTTTGCGGCACCGATTGCGGCACCCAGGCCAAAGCCCATTGTGCCAAGTCCGCCCGAGGTTACGAAGGTTCGGGGAGTTTCAAACTTATAGCGTTGGGCTGTCCACATCTGGTGCTGCCCCACGTCGGTGGCGATGACGGTGTTTTCGTCGGTATATTTGTTGACACAGTCGATTATCTGGAAGGGGCGCATATCCGAGGGGTCAAAGTTGGGGTTTACATCCCTTGACTTAAACTCCTCCACCTTAGCACGCCATTCGGTATTCTTCTTTTCCTTTACGGCATTGCAAAGACGGGCGGTTGCATCCTTGACGTCGGCAATTATTCCAAGATATGCGGGAATATTTTTACCGAGCTCGGCAGGCTCGATGTCAATATGGATAATTCGGGCGCCGGAGGCAAACTTCTTTTTGTTGCCTGTTGCACGGTCGGAAAAGCGTACGCCCAGGGCAATTATTACGTCGGCCTCAGCCATTGCGCGGGAGGCGGCAAAGGTGCCGTGCATTCCCTGCATACCCAGAGAGTTAGGATGCTGTCTGGAGATGGCCGAAAGTCCCATCATAGAGCAGCCTACGGGAGCATCTATCTTTTCGGAAAGGGCAACCACCTCTTTTGCGGCATCGCCTATAACTACACCACCGCCGCAGTATATGTAGGGTCTTCTTGCCTCCCCTATTATTTCGGCTGCAGCCTGAATATTATAATCGGCAGCAAGCTCCATAGGATAGGGCTTGGTTACGGGCTGTACCTCGTACTCGCAGCTTGCCAGCTGAACGTCCTTGGGAACGTCGATAAGAACGGGGCCGGGACGACCCGATTTTGCTATTGTAAAGGCCTCGCGGATGGTGTCGGCCAATTCTTCTACACTCTTTACAAAATAATTGTGCTTGGTTATGGGAATGGTGATTCCCATAATGTCAACCTCCTGGAAGCTGTCGCGTCCGATAAGGTCGGTAGAAACGTTACCCGTGATAGCAACCATAGGCACACTGTCAAGCTGGGCGGTTGCAATACCTGTAACCAGGTTAGTGGCACCCGGGCCTGAAGTAGCAATTACCACGCCAACCTCACCTGTTGCCCTGGCATATCCGTCAGCCGCGTGGGCAGCGCCCTGCTCGTGAGCGGTGATAACATGCTCGATTCTGTGGGCGTTATTATAAAGCTCATCATAAATATTAAGCACTGCTCCGCCGGGATAACCAAAGGCGGTTTTACAGCCCTGCTCTATGAGAGTTTCGATAATTATCTGAGCACCTGTTAATTTCATTGTACTTCTCCTTTTGCTTTAGTGCTTTAAAGAAATAAAAATAGGTCTATGGTGATTGCACCATAGACCTAATGAAATACGATTACAAAAACTGCGAAAACGTTATAATCTTATTTTAGGCTTGAGGCACAACCGAACCGACCGTTATTCACCACTAGGACGAGGGTAATAACAGCTAGTAGGACTATGCTCTGAATACCAAAAACAAACATAACGATCGCTCCTTTAGAACTTGCCATATAGTTTAACACACTAAAGAGCATTTGTCAATAGGTTTTAAGCGTTTTTTTGAACTTTTTCGCCCCAAATATCCCCAATAAATTTACTTTCGATTTTTTGGAGAGATTTTTTAATTCCCAGCAGTTTGAAAAGGCGGTCGCGGGCAAGTTCTATCATACTGCAAAGCAGGAATATTCCTACCGCCGTACCCAAAACTGCAAGAACAAGCATTATGGGGCTAAGCCCGGCAAAGGCTGTAAATCTTTCTTTAAGAATATAAATCCACACGTGTTTTTGAACGTGAATAAGATATACACCGAAAGAAAGCGGCGCAAAAAAGGAAATCAGTTTTTTGGTAACCTTTCCAATGCGCATTTTTGAGAAGGCGGCCACAAGAAAAACTGCTGCCAGAAGAATTGTGGGAGATATATACTGTATAAGTCGGTTTTGCGCGGTTTTTTCGGCAAGTCCGTTTATATTTATGTAATCTACCACAAATTTTTCTATCCAGGTTATAAAGCATACTGCCAGAAAAAGAAGTGCTGAAACCCAACCCCTAATTTTGGAGAATAATTCAGTTTTCTTCATAATTCCGCCAAGTATATAAAGAAGCGCCAGCCACAATGCGCTATAACCTTTGTTTGTATAGAAAATTTCTCTTTTAACCACAATCTGCATAATACAGAACACTGCAAATATAGTGATTCCAAGCACCTTAAGCTGCCCATTACTCATAACACCCAGCATTTTATTAAAAGCAGGTATAAACAGGAATACGCAAAAATATGCGGTAAAATACCAGTAGAGATTTTTACTTACAGGGGTAAGCCCTTCCACTACTGCAGCTGTTCCAACGTCGGGTAAAATAAATGCCGCCACCGCAGCAATACCCACAGCATAGAAAACCACCTGTAGCCAGATACATACTATTCCGCTATATTTGAATCTCGATTCCACTCCCACGTAGCCCGAAATAAGGGCATAGCAATTTACGGCGCAATAGCAAAGTATTTCTAAAAACCAGGCAACCTCATATCCTGCCGACATCGTTTTAGCTGCTTTTAGAACTCCGCCCTGCCCTAAAATATGCAGAATAACCACCATCAGCATAGACACTATACGAAGCAGGTCTATCCCGTAGTTTCTTTCCTTTGAAGAGACCATAGGTTTATTCATAACGAGCCTCCTAAATGCGATACAAGGAGTTGTATCCAACTCCTTGCCGAAAATTATTTTATATTAGTGATTTTTTCGTAAATTCGCTGACAGTTATTTCTGTCGTTAAAGGCAAAAAATCTGTCTATTCTTTCGCGATAAACATCCTTGAGAACGCAATCGTTTTCCATATATTCTATGATTTTATCAATAGTGCTTTCCAGGTCGAGGGCAACCTCTCCGTAACCCTGCTCCTCGTAGTTCAGCTCTACATTGTCGGTCATATGGTTATTAAAGAAGTCCTCCCTGTCAAACTGACAGTAAATCATAGGCTTTCTGAGGTATACAAAATCGTAAATTGCCGAGGAATAGTCGGTAACGATAAGGCTACTCTTAGCGTAAATTTCACGATAAGGCATATTGGAGTCTACAATCTGAACATCGCTGTCAAATCCAAATTGATCTTCGTGAGAAAGGAAGGAGGGATGGATTTTGAACTGTATCTTATAGCCATATTTTTCGGCCGCATCCCGAAGCTTTTTGCTATTCATAAGCTCACGGTAGAATTTTGCATATTTGGTGTCGGAGAAACCGTCCACAAGCTCCCAAATTCCCGTGTGGGGATTCTGACGTTTGGTGAGGAATCGTCTCCAGGTAGGAAGAATGGTTACAATTTTTTCCCTTTTATCCACCAGATTGTCGAAACGGGGCATACCGGTAAGCCAAACCTCTTCGGGAGTATAGTTGTAACGTCCGTTTACAATAGAATCTCTTTCCTTCTCGGTGGTGGTAACAAATCCTGCACACATCTGGCGGCGTTTGCAAAGCCAACCCGAAATATCGTTATGAATAACACCATGCTGAAGGAATATAAACCTAACCTTGCTGAGCATATCCATATATACTCGGCGGCTCTTCTTCATGGGATTTCTGAAAACCATATCGGTTTGAGAGGAAATGGTATAGTCTGCAATCAGATGGCAGATTCTGTGTTTTATCGAATAAGGCTCTACCACGCTTCCGATTTTTTTGAGGCGTTTATAATCGGGAGATTTTTTGCTGAGCACGAAATAGGCCTTAATATTTTTCTTGTTTTCACAAAGAAACCTAAAAAAGACTTCACCGTTATCGTCGGCCTTCATCATTCGGTCGGAAACTATCCAAACCGGCTTTTTATAAAACTTTTTGATAAGGTGAATAAGGGGACGAACCAAGAGTGCGTTACGCTCGGCCTCCTGACCTATCTCCTTAAGCTCTTCTCTGAAGCGTTTTTCATATTCTTTGACGGCTTTGGCATCAGCGGGTTTAACCACCAGATAGTTTGCCAGTCCCTGCCAACCGTATCCGAAGGAAACTGCCCATCCGTCGTTAGCATAGTAAGAGGTTTTATATTTTTTATTGATTGGTGCAAACTGATTACAGCGAAGGTCCTTCTTTTCCATTGTGAAGCCGCCGATGTTGCAAACAATCGAAACGTTATAGTGAGATACCGTCTTATCCAGCGGAAAATCGAACTCGAAAAGCTCTCCACGGCAGGTCATTCTACCGTCGTCAGAACGCACAAGGTCGTCGTTAAACTGTCTGGTTACAGGTATCAGCTCATCGTTGACCTTAACAAACACCTTCACTTCGTCATCAGCGGGATAAGCATAATAATATACCGAGCCCACAAGGTGGAGCATCCCATCCGAAATTCTGATATCGTGATAGGTTACGGGGCCTGCATAATTATATTGCTTTACAAGGTCAATTCCATTGTAGGAAGCGATTACTTCATCACCTGTATAGCGATATTTAATATTTCCCTCTGCCATTTCGGTGAGGAGATTTGCGCGAAATTCAGGAGAAACAATTTTATCAACAAGATGCTGGAAGAATGCGGTTTTCTCGGCATATTTCCAAAACTTCATATAGCCTTCGGTGTAGGGCTTGAGCCAAGGCTTACGGGCGCCTGCGTAATGAATGAGAATCGGGTCGGTTACAGCCTGAAGCTCCTCTAAAAGATAGGAGGGCAGATAATGATTATTACCGTAGTCGCTTACGTATCCCCAATCAGCACTGAGATAGTACACCGAGCCTTCACAAAGCAGATTGATGACATCCTGGTCGTGCTGTTTCCAGTTATTCTGCATACACATATCTACAATCTGCTGCAGAGTAAACTTCTTGCGAAATTCGGGCAGGTTAAACAGGACGGTTGCTGCGATTACGCAGCCCTCAACATCCTTTATACCGATGCTTTCCTGATACTCTCTTCTGGGGTCGCCGGGAATAAAGCAGTTGCAAATTCCCCAATAATCCTTAACTGCTGCAATAAGATTGTTTCCGATATCGTAATCGAAAACGGTATATATATCCTTGGTTGCAACCATATCGCCGTCAAAATAGAAGGCCTTTTCGTAAGTCTCATCTAAAAGCCAGGGAGCAAACAGACGGTAGTAGGTTTCCATCGTAATTGACTTGCGGTTAGCGGTATAGAGCGACATTCCGCTGACAATTTCAGAAACGTTAACAAATCTTACCGAGAAATTTTCGGGAAAATCCATTGATAAAACCGTTTCCTGCATAAAGGGAGTTACCCTTGAGTGCAGGATTATAATATCATAATAATTCTCTTTGGATGAGGTTTCTACAAGGGATTGTATTGCTACTGCGGTAGCAGGCACAAAACCGTTGTCCGTGCTGAGAATTATACAGTTTTTAGAGTTTTTAAATGCAGGTTTTATTGTATGCTGATCAACCATAAAATTTTATCTCCTGTAAAATTATAGCTCGTAACTTGATTTTTCGGGCAAGAGCTTCCGAAAAGCTTCTTTAACCCGTTCTTTTTTATCGTCAAAATTTTCTGTTTTGGCGGTATCGTTTATGCAAAGCATCTTGCGTTTTTTCGACGGAATATCTTCGCATAAGGCTTTAAAATTAGTTTCTTTAATGTGATAGCAATAGGCAAAATTATCTTTTCTTACCGAAACCTGACCCTTTGCCATCTGCCAGAATTTTATGAGCCACTGATTAACGTCTCCGTTTTTGCGGAATTTGTTTTTACAGGTGGTATCGAGAATTTCAAATTCCTTTTCCCATACCTCGACAAAATTCGACCTTAAAAAGCTTGTAGCCACATGCTGGTAGTAAAATCCCGGGAACCAGGGCCAAGGGAGGAGCAGTGCTGTGCGCACCAGATTGCGAAATCCGTTTTTGGGGTTAAACCAAATACCCGGATTTTTCTTTATGCTCTGCCTTTTGCTGAAGTTTGCGTTGACTACGGTAACGTCGGCTCCGTTATAGAAGCCTGCACTGTCTTTTCCGAAGAATATACAGTCCTGTGCCACCGTATCGCAGGGTTTACCGTTTTTAAAGAAATCCTCGGGGGTGACGGGGGCTGTGATAAAGGTATCGTCGTTAAAATAAACAAACTGCTCTGCCAGACCTTCGATGCGGTGAAGGTTAAGTTCAATCGTATGGGAACTGAAGGTGGGAAGATATTCCTGCGGAATATAGTCCTTATGATTGACAATATGGAGCTTGGGGTTAGAGGTGTCGAGCCAGGGGGGAAGATGTCCCCAGGTGACGAAATGAATTTTGTTGACCCAAGGGGCGAATTTTTCTACCCCGCGAAACCAGTACTGAAGGTTATCCCAATCGCGGAAGCGTACCTCGCTGT
>JAXJWR010000269.1:0-4886 GCA_036307905.1 Acutalibacteraceae bacterium | reverse complement strand
CGCCAAGCCCGTAGCGAAGACGGATTATCTCTTTTTCTCGGTCGTCCAGCCTGGTTTCAAGCAGTACCCGCAAACGCTCCAGCTTTATTTTTTTATCAATTTCGTCGGCAATGTTGGTGTTGTCGGAAACTACGTCAACAAGGGTCAGGGAATTGCCGTCCTTGTCAGAGTCGATAGGGTCGGAAAAATGCAAATCCTGTGCAGATTTTTTAAGACTTCTGAAATACATCAGAATTTCATTTTCAATACATCTGGCGGCATAGGTGGCAAGGCGGATGTTCTTGTCGCGCTTAAAGGTGGAAACCGCCTTTATAAGACCAATGGTGCCGATGGATATAAGGTCATCCTGGTCGGAAGGATTGGTACTGTAATACTTTTTAGATACGTGTGCCACCAGTCTGAGATTGTGTTCAATCAGTTTGGATTTTGCTTCTTCGTCCCCCTCGTCCCTTCTTTTTAAAAGCTCGGCCTCCTCCTTGGCCGAAAGTGCCTTAGGGAAGGAATCCCAGGAGGAAATGTGCAGAGCAAGATAAAAGATAGACGAAATTATCTGCCAAAGCATAGAAAACATAAAATAAAACCCCTTTCATACAAGTGTATGAAAGGGGTTTTGCGGTTTATAACCTAATTTACTTCCTTTATGGATTCAACAAGTCCTGCAAGACCCTGAATTTCGGAAGGAATAATAATCTTGGTAGCCTTACCGTCTGCGGCGGCAACAAAGGCATCAAGAGCCTTCATACGAAGAAATTCGCTGCCGGGGTTGGCATTGTTGATCATTCCGATACCATCTGCGGTAGCCTGCTGAATCTTTAGGATAGCCTCAGCTTCACCTTCGGCCTCGCGGATTTTAGCCTCCTTAACAGCCTCTGCGCGGAGAATGGCCGACTCTTTTTCAGCCTCTGCACGAAGTATTGCCGACTGCTTTTCACCTTCGGCCACAAGGATGGCAGATTTTTTTTCACCTTCGGCCTGAAGGATTTTTTCTCTGCGTTCGCGCTCGGCCTTCATCTGCTTCTCCATGGATTCCTGAATCTCTCTGGGAGGCATAATGTTCTTAAGCTCTACGCGGTTGATTTTAATACCCCAAGCATCGGTAGCAACGTCCAGTACGTTGGTGATTTTGCTGTTGATAATGTCGCGGGAGGTAAGGGTAGCATCCAGCTCCATATCACCGATTATATTACGAAGGGTAGTAGCGGTAAGATTTTCAATAGCCATCATGGGGCGCTCAACACCATAGGTGTAAAGTTTGGGGTCAACGATGCGGTAGAAGATAACGGTATCAATCTGCATAGTAACGTTATCCTTGGTAATAACAGGCTGGGGAGGGAAGTCCACAACGTGCTCTTTAAGGGAAACGCGCTTTGCAACCTTATCGATTATCGGCACCTTAACGTGCAGACCGGTGTTCCAGGTAGTGTGGTATGCGCCGAGACGTTCTACAACGAAGGCCTTTGCCTGGGGAACAATCTTGATGTTTGCAATAACAAGCACCAAAACAGCGGCAATAACAATAAATAAAACAGTAAGTAGGGGTTCCATAAAATTTCTCCTTTTATTTTTTTGTAACGGTTAAAATATTACCGTTTACAGCAGTTATAACAACGGCCTCGCCCTCGGGTATCTCGGAATCGGATACTGCGCGCCAGTAAACGTCGCCGAGCAGCACCTTGCCGTCAAGGTCGTTAATAGCCGTTTGTGCGGTAGCAGTTTTGCCTACCAGCTTTTTGTCGGTGTCGTCCAGTTTTTCGGCGCTGGTTTTGTTGAAATATTTTCTGCACAGAAAAATCAGCGCAGCCGAAAGTGCCATGAATACCAGTACCTGAATACCGATATTTTTAACGAATATCGACAGAATTGAGGTCACAACTGCACCGGGCACCAGCCAGATGCTGATTAGTCCCGCGGTCATTGCTTCAACGCCTAAAAATACGGCGGCGGCAATAAGCCAGATTATCCACATGGTTTCAAGCATAAAAATCTCACTCCTTTATTTAAAGTATAACATATTTTAGCTTCAAAATCAATTTATTATATTTGATTTTTATGCCTTTCATACCGTATAACTTACGCCACCCCCGTTTTTCGCAAAGGAAGTTAAAAAAGGAGCATTTCTGCTCCTTTTTTAACAGTTTATTTTTCGCCAAATAAATCTCCAAGGTTGTCGAGGCCTTCGCCGATAGAATCTTTAAGATCGTCGATACTATCTTCAAGTTCATCTAATTTGTCGTCGCATTCGCTGCAGTAGGTAATTGTCTGGCCGAGAAATTCGGTTTCGTTTTTAGTGCCGAATTTTTCTTCGCCGCAAAGATCACACTTAAACTTTCCGAACTTACAACCGGCAAAGCAGGTAGCAATTATAAGTAATGCAAGTGTTAAACAAAAAATTCTTTTCATAACAAAACCCTCCGTTTTGCAAAGTATTTTACTATTCAAGGGTAACATATATAAGTTTTTTTGTCAATATTTATCCGTTTTTGTCACCGTCTTCTTATTTCCGTTGAATATCTTTTTTATTTTGACAGGCTTTCCACACTTACGAGCATAGTCAATCATTGATTTAGTACCCTTGCTTGCTTCATCCCAAAAGCAAATAACATAATCGCTGACCTCTGCCATTTGTTTATTTCGTCTTGGCCCGGCACTTTTGCCATACTTTTCCCAATCAGCAGGATATTTTTCAATCTCAAAACCATTTTCCTGTGCATATCGTTCTCCGATAGTGTCAGCGCCACTTGCACAACCCGAAAGTATAATAATTTCATATTCTTTTCGGATGTTTGATAAACAAAAATCAATATAGGTCTTTGCCTCAGCATAATCATTGTAATTTCTGCACCCTGCAATAACGACGCGTTTTATCATAATTCTATCCAACTATATGGGGATTATATCCCCTTAATATTTAGGATTATAACCCCCATAATAAATTATGTCAAGGGGGTATTATTATGATAGTTTTCGATAAGCTATGGACAACGATGAAAAATAAAGGCTTTTCAACCTATAAACTCAGAGAAGAATGTGGTATAGACAGTAAAACTATAAGACGACTAAAAGCTAATGAAAATATAGAAACAAAAACTCTTGATAAAATTTGCAAAGCATTAGATTGCCGAATAGAAGATATTGCAGAATATATTGTTTCAGAAGATAAGTAAGTATTTATATACAAAAACCGCCTACCTTTCGGTAGACGGTTTTATTGTTCTTGTAGGAGAGGGGTGCGTGTGTCCGGTGGACACCTTTGCGAAGCAGAAACACCGACCGAAGCGACAGCCGAGAACTTCCTCCTCCCGTTACTTATTTCTAGATAAATCTAATTACTTAGAAGCTTCGGGGGCTGCAACTGCACAATTAACGGTCGTTTAAGCTTGGGGTTGTTACCTGCACCGATAAGTCCCATCCTCGTGGCATGAGCGGGAAGGGCGGCAAGAACCTGCGAACTGAGCGTTTCTGTTATTTACGAATTATTTTTTATTCTGTGCTTTTTGCTGGGTGGGGCCGCGGTCGGCGACTCCTGTGTATTCTACATCGTCGGGCAGGGGATAATAGGGTTCAAGACTTAGATCTCTTTGGTAAAGTCTGATGTGTTCTCCTCTCGGCAACAGGTCTACCATATCTCCGCCACGCCAGAATTCAGTATATTCTCTTCCGGCGAAAAATTCCTTCTTTTCGACAGTTTCAATTGGGAACTCAAGGGTAAGAAGGTCGCCTGCCTTAAGACCTTCGGCATAGATTATTCCGTTTTCGGTCTTCGCGGTAATTTCCTTGCCGCAAACCGAAAGTTTCAGGTCGTCTCCCATCCAATCGTAGATGCGAAAGCCTGCCGAGGTGTCACATTTAAGGGTAAGGCAGATCTTTCCGCTGTTTGGCATTTCGTGGGTAAGGCTCCATTTGTCGGTGTCCTTGTTTGTGTGAATGTTGACTGTTAAAATTCCGTTTTCTTCGGTTGCAACGTTATCCCAAAGAATTCCGAGAGCAATGGGTCCTGTTCCTACACAGCAGCCTGCAATGGAGCGGAAACGGGTAAGGGAAATGCTGTTGGGCTCGCTTCCTCCCGTATAGCCTCCGAGTAAACGCTTGTCAAGGTTCTTATAGGTGTGACCGTCCTTGTCCTCACGGGAATTATCCGACACTATGTATCCGGTATATTTTATCTGGTTTTCGGTAAGTTGATTTCTTCCGTAACTGTTAAGATCCTTCCAATATTCGGTCTTTCCGCACTTGATAAGCTCTTCTGCACAAAGTATCATATCTTTGATACAGCAGGTCTCACAATGCTCGGTGGCAGGATCGGCCCACTGAGCATATTCGGGCACCCAACCGAAGGAGGAACCGAGGGATCGGGTATAGGTGTATATCTGTTCACCGGCGGTGATATAACTTTCGTTCTCGGTAACTCTGCCGAGGTAGATAAGTCCTGCCGCAACCCAACAAGCCGAATGTACGTGACCGAAGTATTCGCGCTTATAATTGAAATAACGGGAAGGACCAAGCAGGAAGTTTGCGATACCCTGCGCCAGATCAAGAGCAACCTCATCCTTTGCAATAACGTATCTGTCAACAAGAGCGTGAAGCATAACTGCATTTCGGATCGCCTGTTCTCCGCGTCCCGTGTGACGGGTAAGGTCAAAACCGCCTTCCATAAGATATACGTCGTTGGGGAATTCATAAATTGGTTGGGTTTCATACGAGTCTCCCGACCAGAAGGTTCTTACTTTGCGATCGATAACCAATGAACGCATACCGCGTATCAGCTCAAAAGCTCTCTTCTCGGCCTCGGTGTCATTCGGGTCGTTTTTAACCATACGGTTAAGGGCAGGAAGAATATATCCCATTTCGTGGAATGAGGAATGCATGGTATGGGTCCAGGGGTATTT
>JAXJWR010000268.1:0-1628 GCA_036307905.1 Acutalibacteraceae bacterium | reverse complement strand
TGTTTACACTTCTACCCATTATGAAATATGCTATCATTGCAGATTTGCCGTCGGCCGACTTGCCGATTACGATTCCGCGTCCGGGGTAAGAATTTTCGGAAAGTAATGTTTTTAAATCGTACATTGCCATATTTTTCACCTTATCCTTTGATTTGTTTTGAAACTTTTTCAACCGACATGGGCAGTATTTTCCATTCTGCCTCCTCCATTACCCTTCTTTGCAGGGTTTCGGGAGTATCGTCGTCTTTTATGTATACGGCTTTTTGCATTATGATTTTTCCGCCATCGGGAATTTCGTTTACAAAATGAACCGTAGCTCCCGTAACCTTAACACCGTAGCTGAGGGCGGCCTCGTGAACGCGGAGTCCGTAAAAGCCTTTACCGCAGAAGGAAGGAATAAGAGAGGGATGAACGTTGATTATACGGTCTGCAAAGCGGGATGTGAACTTCTCACTTAAGATACACATAAAGCCTGCAAGAACAATTAGGTCTATTTCGTTTGTCTCAAGAAGCTCGATAAGAGTATCTTCAAACTCATCACCAAGTACCTTTTTACTGCATACCACCGAGCTTATTCCTGCGTTTTTGGCACGCTGAAGAGCATAAGCACCTTCGTTATTTGAAATTACAAGTTTAATTTCACCCGAAGAGATTATTCCGCTCTGCTGGGCATCAATAAGTGCCTGAAGATTTGTACCGCCGCCCGATACCAGGACGGCAATTTTTGCTTTGTTTGACATTGATATTCCTCCTTATTCGAGGATAACTCCCTCGTCAGACTTAACGATTTCACCGAGAATATAAGCATCCTCGCCGTTAGCCTTAAGAATTTCCACAGCTTTTTCAGCATCTGCCTTGGAAACAACCACGCTCATACCAACACCCATATTAAAGGTATTGTACATATCGCGCTCGGGAATATTTCCGGTTTCCATTATAAGCTTAAAGATGGGGAGAACCTTTACGTCGGCCTTCTTAATCTTTGCAGAGAAACCTGCGGGAAGGCTTCTGGGAATATTCTCATAAAATCCACCGCCAGTGATGTGGGAAACGGCCTTAACCTTTACCTCATCCATAAGAGCAAGCATACTTTTAACATATATCTTGGTGGGGGTAAGAAGTGTCTCGCCGAGAGACTTACCGCCGAGA
Organism: Acutalibacteraceae bacterium; assembly: GCA_036307905.1. GTDB lineage: Bacteria > Bacillota > Clostridia > Oscillospirales > Acutalibacteraceae > SFWF01. The sequence continues at coordinate 479 of JAXJWR010000268.1, read as the reverse complement.
GACTCAACAGGTGTGGTAAGGTCTGCATTTTCAATATCGAAAACCTTGCGTACGAGTGAGAAACCGTTGGAATGAATTCCGGTAGATGCCAAAGCAATGATAACGTCGCCTTCGGCAACGGTTTTATTATCTAAAATTTTGGATTTATCTACAATTCCGGTGCTGTAACCTGCAAGGTCGTAATCGTCCTCGGGCATAAGACCGGGATGTTCGGCAGTTTCGCCCCCGATGAGGGCACAGCCTGCCTGAACACAACCTTCAGCTACACCGCCGACAATATCGGCAATCTTCTCGGGGAAGTTTTTGCCGCAGGCAATGTAATCAAGGAAGAAAAGGGGCTTTGCGCCACAGCAGATAATATCGTTAACACACATTGCAACTGCATCAATACCGATGGTATCATGTTTATCCATAACAATCGCTAATTTTACTTTTGTACCACATCCATCAGTTCCTGATAAAAGAACTGGGTCTTCCAT
>JAXJWR010000267.1:0-7610 GCA_036307905.1 Acutalibacteraceae bacterium | reverse complement strand
TATCGGGACAATCCTTTAAAAAGTATTTAAATTTTGTTAGAATAACCCACGCAAAACAACTGCTTGCCTCCACCGACAAGCCCATAACTGAAATTGCCACCGATTGCGGCTTTAACAGCGTTTTTCATTTTATTGTGACCTATAAAAAATCACAGAACACCACTCCCCTTGCCTTTCGCAAAAAGGTAAAAAAGAACCTGCAACAAGGGCAATAAACACAACGGTTTTATGTGATTTTCTTGCAAATCAGTCCTAATGAGTTATAATATTATTGTATTTCAGTCAGGAGGCAAATTTTGAAGATTTTTGTTATTTTTACGGGAGGAACCATCGGCAGCAGGGTAAAAGACGGATGGATATCCACCGACCGAGAAACCAAGTTCGAGCTTATCGAAGGATTCAAGGCCACCGATAAACGAAATATTGAATTTGTGTGCATCCAGCCTTATTTTGTTCTAAGCGAAAATCTTTCGGCCAAGGAGCTTAATCTTCTGTTTTCGGTCTACAAGGAGGCCGAAGACAGCGATGCAGACGGAATTATTGTCACCCACGGTACCGACAGCATTCAGTTTTCGGCGGCGGCCCTCTCCCTGGTTTCGAAAAACTGCAAGCCCACCCTTATGGTTTCGGCCAATTATCCCCTCGACGACCCCAGAGGCAACGGATGGGATAACTTTACGGCGGCGGTGGATTTTATCGAGCAGAACTGCGGACGTGGAGTTTTTGTTTCCTATAAAAATCCCGATGGTGGCCACTATTTTCATGCAGGTCACCGCGTAGTCTCCTTCCTGGAGGGTGATGACCGTCTTTACAGTATGAATCACACACCCTATGCCGAGTACGTCGATGGTGAAATAAGCATTCTAGATAAAACAGCCCCTATTAAAAGGGTATCGCCCTGCCCTCTTACCGAGGATTCGGGCATACTTTGTATTTCAGCCCTGCCGGGAGACCGCTTCGGTTACAGTTTGTATGGCGTTCGGGCGGTGATTATCAGACCCTATCATTCAGGCACGGTAGCAACCGAAAATTTAAGTTTTGCAGATTTTTGTCGACGAGCACAAAGCCTTGATATACCGATTTTTTTGGTAAATGCTCCAAAATCTACCACCTACGACAGCGCCAAGCTTTTCAGAGAGCTTAACATTATTCCCCTGCCTAACACCACCTTCAGCGAAGCCTATATGCGGATTTGGTTTGGTATCAGCGGCGGAGAAAATCTGAAAAATTTATTTTAGAATATAAAAACTCCTTCTGCAAAAAATAGTTGCAGGAGGAGTTTTTTATGAAAAACAAAGATTTTAAAAACAAAAGCACACCGTCGTCTAACGATTACAGTAAGGCACCCGACAGTTCCTTTGACCTTGTGAACAAGTACGGAACCTACGAGATACAGCCCACCGCCGACACCGACAACCCTTTTCCCCATATTGCACAGGGTCTTCCCGACCGGCGGTTCAGAAAGAAAAGAGACGGCGAAAAGAAAACCCGCGAAGATGCGTTTTAGAGGGATTAAACACCCTCTTTTTCTTTTATATATTCAAGCAGTGCGGTACAGCCCTGTAAAATGTCGTTATATGCGGTAGTAAAGTCGCCTGAATACCAAGGGTCGGAAACAGATGTTTCCCTGCCGGTATAGGACATAAGCAGTTTTATTCTTCCGTCGTTTTGACCGTTTGTTATTCTTAGAATGTTTCTGAGGTTGCTCTGGTCCATAACAAGAATATAATCATAGGTCAGATAGTCGTCCATCTCGAAATGGACGGCCCTTTTGCCTGCGCAGGAGATTCCATGACTCTCAAGCATTTGCTTTGCGGGAGGATAAACGGGATTACCGATTTCCTCGAAGCTTACCGCCGAGGAAGCTATTTCGAAATGGTGAGCAAGACCGCTTTTGTTTACTAAATCCTTAAATATAAACTCTGCCATAGGGCTTCTGCAAATATTCCCGTGGCAGACGAACATAACCTTTATCATGGTTTTCTCCTTTTGATAGAATTAAGATTTAAGGGACAGTTCTAAGTCTCTCCCCGTCTTTATTTGTGTAATTTCTATTTTATAATGTGAGCCTCGCTCTGTCAACGTTCTATTGACGGGAGTGGGGGTTTATTATATAATATTTTTGGTGATATTATGAAAACTGTTTACATAGAAAAATGCGGCAGTTATAACCCTGACGAGGTGCGCAAATCTATAAAAACGCTGTGTGAAAAATGCGGTGTTTACGACATAGTGAAATCGGGCATGACGGTAGGAATAAAGGCAAATCTTGTATCCTTTATAAAGCCCGAAGGGGCGGCCACCACCCACCCGGAGGCTCTGCTGGCTTTGGCTGAAATAATTGTAGGCCTTGGCGCAAAGGTGGTTATTGGCGACAGTCCGGGAGGGCTTTACACCCCTGCTTTTGTAGAGAAGGTTTACTCGGTAACGGGGCTGAAGGCGATTGAAAACGAAAACATTGTTTTAAACCGAAATTTCGAACAAAAGAACGCCACCTTCCCCGAGGCCAAGGTGCTTACCGACTTTCAGTATACCTCTTGGCTGGACGACTGCGACCTGCTTATAAACTTCTGCAAGCTTAAAAGTCACGGCATGATGGGTATGTCGGCAGGGGCTAAGAATATGTTTGGAGTTATTCCCGGTACGGTTAAGCCCGAATATCATTTCCGCTTCCCAAATCACGAGGATTTTGCCCGAATGATTGTGGATTTAAACGATTATTTTCGTCCCGTGCTCACCTTCTGCGACGGGGTTGTGGGAATGGAGGGTAACGGCCCTACGGCAGGTACTCCACGAGAAATAGGCCTTTTGCTCGCCGGTGAGTGTCCCCACAGTCTGGACCTGGTATGCGCCCACATAATCGGCCTTGAGCCAAAAAAGGTTCCAACCCTTTGGGCGGCCGAAGAAAGAGGATATATATCCCTTGATGACGAGGAGGCAAAATTCCTTGCACAAGAGGTAAGGATAACAGACTACAAAAATATTGAAACCGCGGGCAGCATATTATTTGCAGGTCACGGCAGTATTTTGGGAAGAGTCAGAGGAGATGTTCTTAAATTTTTGCTTTCCTCCAAGCCTCACCTTAAGCCGAAAGAGTGTGTAGGTTGTAAGGAATGCTTTAAAATATGCCCCGCAAAGGCCATTACCATGGTGAAGGAAAAGCCGAAAATCGACCGCAAAAAGTGTATAAAATGCTTCTGCTGTCAGGAATTTTGTCCAAAAGGCGCCCTTAAAGTAAAACGCCCCGCCATTGCAAAACTGCTTAACAAGTAAAAAACAAGGCTTATGCATCGCATAAGCCTTGTTTTTTATATCTTCCAGTTTTTTGTGTTGGAAATTGCGGTGGTTATAAGGAGATTATCGTAGAAATAAAAGTCGAGCTGATAGTTTTCGAACTCGTAGCGGAGAATTATCACAGGCTCGGTTCTCACGGCCAGAAGGCTGAGCTCCGATTCCCCCGCATTTACAACCTTACCCTTAAGGGTTATTTTCTCTTCCACCTCGTACTTGGCGGTAACACCCGGGGTAAAGCCGAAAACCTCGCCATCGGTGGCTATTGCGGCAATTCCCTTATCCTTTTTACTGTTTTCAAAATAAAAACGGGCGGTAGAAATATCATATACGGTATAGCCTTCCTTCTGCTTTTCAGCAAAGAAGGGGGCAGCATCATCGTGGGAATGGTCGTCTTCCTCCTGAGGGTGCTGTGCTTCATAATCGGAAGCCAGCTTGCCGTAATACTCCTTAACAGCATCGGCATCTGCACCAAGGCCGTATTTTATGCCTTCCAGCATACCCTGTGCGGCTGTGGACTCGATAGAGTTTTGGTCGGCAGAGTCGCCGGAGGATGAGTCCCCGTCAGAGCAAGCGGCAAAGGTAAGCATACAAAGGCTTAAGAGCAGGCACAAAAATTTTTTCATTTACTGCTTCTCCTTTAAAAGTTTTTCGCGAAGATCCCAAAGATCTTTGGAAAGATCCACGTAGTATGCGTGGGGATTTTCAAAACGCTTTACCTCATCCCAAAGATTGTCCACACACTGCTTTCTGTAAGCGGAAATTTCTTTTACGCTGGGAGAGTTATAGACCTGCTCGCCCTTTTCCATAATCTTAACCTGCAGTTTTTTGGCGGTAAAATCGGTTACGGTTTTACGCTTCCAAGTGTGAACGGGGTCGAATATTTCGTAGGGCTTAGTATCGTCGATTTTTTCATAGTTCATACAGATAACGTCGGCTATTGCCTTGCCTGTTTCGTTATCGTAAAGACGCCAAGGAATTTTAACGCCGGGAAGGGTTATCTTTGCGATGTTTTCGCTTATCTTGATTTTGGGAACTACGGTTCCGTCGGGCAGTTCAACTGCGGCAAGCTTATAAACTCCGCCGAAAACAGCCTCGCTGGAGGCGGTGATAAGACGTTCACCCACACCGAAGGAGGATATTTTGGCCCCCTGGTTGTCGAGTTCCTTTATAAGATGCTCGTCCAAAGAGTTAGAGACAACTATGGCGCAGTCGGGATAGCCTGCTTCGTCCAGCGCTTTACGGATTTTTTTGGAAAGATAGGCAATATCGCCACTATCAATTCGGACACCCTTGGGGCGGCAACCCAGAGGCTTTAAGACCTCGTCAAAGCATTTAATTGCATTGGGAAGTCCGCTTTTAAGGACGTTAAAGGTGTCGATAAGCAGAGTGCAGCTGTTGGGATACTTTTCGGCATAGGTTTTAAATGCGGTGTACTCATCCGGATAAAGTTGAACCCAACTGTGGGCCATTGTTCCCGATACGGGAGCGCCGAAATCCTGTCCTGTTTTTACGTTGGACGTACCGAAGGCTCCACCGATTATGGCGGCGCGGGCACCATAGTATGCAGCATCGTAACCGTGGGCACGGCGGGCACCAAATTCCATTACGGGACGGTCGCCTGCTACCGAGCAGATACGGTTAGCTTTAGTGGCTATAAGCGACTGATGGTTAATAGTGAGCAGTACCATTGTTTCCACCAGGAAGGCCTGGATAGCGGGACCTCTTACGGTGACGATAGGCTCCATAGGAAAGATGGGTGTGCCTTCAGGGACGGCCCATACGTCACATTCGAACTTGAATTCTGCAAGATAATCTAAAAACTCGTCGCAGAAAAGATTTAAAGAGCGAAGGTAGTCTATATCGGCCTTTGTAAAGTGAATATTGTTAAAATACTCGATAAGCTGCTCTAAGCCTGCCATAATTGCATATCCGCCGTTATCGGGAACACGACGAAAGAACATATCGAAATATGTTACCGTATCCCGCATATCGCTTTGGAAAATGCCGTTGGCCATTGTCATTTCATAAAGGTCTAAAAGCATTGAAAGATTGTGTTTGCGCATATAAATACCACCTTTTATCCAAATTTATGGGGCTTTTCGTCGCCGTTTACGATAATGTCGCGTTCCTTTAGGATTCGTCCTGTTTTTATTATTCCCGAAAGACGGCTTGTATCGTTTCTGGCAACAGCCTCTTTATAATCTTCAAGATTTCGTATAAGAATATCTATTTCATAAAGCAGATTATCTTTATTTGCCATAAACAGCTGTGTCCAGAGGTTTTCGTCTACGCTGGCAACACGGGAAACGTCGTGGTAGCTTCCTGCAGAATAGCCCTTATGGGTTGCGCTGGTGGGAGAGTTCATATAAGCTCCTGCCAGAATGTGGGGTATCTGAGAGGTGTAGGCAATCATTTTATCGTGATAGGCGGGGGAGGTTATGGTAACGTCGGCACAGCCTATGTCCAGCGCCATTTGCGACAGAAGGTTTATGGCCTCTTTATCGGTATTATTGGTTTCGGTAAATATGTAGCTTCGGTTAAAAAACAGGTCAGGGGTAGAAAACTCGTAACCGCTGCGTTCACGTCCTGCCATAGGATGTCCGCCTACAAAGCGGATTCCATACCTTCCGCAAGCCGCTTCGCCCAGCCTTACGACCTCCTCCTTAACACCGCATATATCGGTTAAAATACTGCCTTTTTTAAGCAGGGCCGGCAAGGTTTCGAGCAGTTTATATGCTACGTTGGGGTTTACTGCCAGAATGGTTATGTCGGCATCAATCGGGGAACTGCCGTCCCAAGCCTCGTCGATGGCCGACTCCTTTAAAGCCGCATCAGTAACCGAGGAGGTTCGATTATAGCCGATTACATAATATTTTGATGAGCGTTTAAGTGCTTTTACTATCGATCCGCCCATAAGGCCCAAACCAATAACAGCAATTTTTTGCATAGGAACATCTCCCAGGGTACATTTTCTTTATTTTATCACACTTTTTTGTCTTTTACAAGACCGCATAAATATGTTTTATACTCAATCGCGCCAGCGCGATGAAATCCGAGCGTCCTCGAATGAAATCTGCTCACGCAGATGAAATTAAATCCGTCATTTCTCCCGACGAAGTCGGATTTAATTGAAAAGAACCCACATTTGTCTACGACAAGTGTGGGTTCTTTCTGGCTAAGAGCAGTATAACGGTACGTGGATTTAGATAAGAAAAGCGAAAAGGTGCGTAAGGCATCAGTTTGACAAATTGGAATTGGTTTATTTGGTTAATTCACATTTATAGCGGACAACAGCTTCTCCATCATAGGTTTCATAAAACTCTGTAATGTTAAAATCGTTCTTCTGATAAAAACCTACGGTATCAATATCCGTTTCTGCATATACGGAATGCAATCTATAATTATTTATAACTCGATTTATCATATAAGAACCGATGCCCTTGCCGCGAGCAGATAAATCTACTGCAATACCTATTATTTCAATTTTACTTTGTTCCACAAAAGATACAACAATAACGCCCTCTATCTTACCTTGGTTAAAACAGGCAAAGATTTTTATAGAATTGTCATTAAGAAATTGGTCTATTTTCTTGTTAAACTTTTCTTCAGTTGGCATAAACATACAGTGCTTGTAAATCTCGTATGTTTGGCAAATCTCGTTCTTATGTGTGAACTCTATCAATTCAAGTTCCATTGCGTTCAATCAAATTTTCAATCATTTTTGGTTTTGTTCTCCTTTGCGGTATTGATAGAAGCGATAAGTATTCTTTTTACTTCAATACAGTTGTCAAGTAATTCTTTATCATTATAATATCCGCTTTCAATTAGCAGTTCAATCCAATACTCGCTTTCGCTACATTCTTTAAGTGCGATTTGCAGTTTTGCAACAAAATCTGCCTTTCCGTGTGCGTAAAATGCTTCTCGAATATTAGCGCCAATACTTGTTCCTGAGCGTAAAAACTGATTTATTAAAGCACTTTCACACTTTGCGTTTCTTAATTCTTTGCACACTTTTATAACAATAAGCGCAAATTCTTTCGATTTTATCATTAAAGGACTTTCAGTCATAGCTAATCCACCTTTCACATTTATTATACTTTCTATAAATTAAAAAAGCAAGGCAAAGCCTTGCAAAATAGTTTTTCACTATTCACTATTACTTATTACTTGCCAAAATCGACAAAAAGAGAATAGTGAAAAGTGAAGAGTGAAGAGGTAAAAAGTAAAATCGACAAACCTCTGTCGAGATTTGTCGATTTTGGCGGAGAGAAGGGGATTCGAACCCCTGAACGGGTATTAGCCGTTACACGATTTCC
>JAXJWR010000266.1:0-1233 GCA_036307905.1 Acutalibacteraceae bacterium | reverse complement strand
CGGAAAAAACAAATTTTCCCGAGCCGATGGGCACAAGCTCCACGTTGTCTTCATTCTTAAGGTTATCCGAACCTGTTTTAAGAATAGGGAAGGTGAGAAGCTTGGCAAAATACGGGTCGTAGTTATTAAGGGTGAAAACTACGGTTTTCGGGTCGGTGGCTACCGCGCTTTCCACCTCGTAAAACAGGTAAGAAAAACGGTCGCTTTCCCGGGCAAGGTTAAAGGAAAAAACAACGTCGTCAGCCGTCACCTTGCTTTTGTCGGAAAATTCGGCATTTTTAAGGGTTACGGTATAGGTCTTGTCTTGAACGGTTATGCTGTCGGCAAGCACCGAAACCATCTCGAAATCGTTGTCTATCTTAACGAGTGGGTCGAAAAGAAGATATGCAAGCTCAGCATTCAGTTTGCTTATGGTTTTATAAGGGTTTAAGGTGTCGTTGGCACAGTAAAGCAACTGAAGCTCCGAAGGTGCTTCGGTTGCGGAGGGACCGCTTTGATTATCGGCTGAAGAATTGTTTTCGGTATCCCCCTTACAGCCTGCAGCAAAAAGCATACAAAATACCATAAGCAAGGCGATTACTTTTTTTATCATTAACTAAAACTCCGTTATAATTAAATTCGAACGGCCTTGGCCCAAAGGACTTTTTCGGTTTTGTGGTCGACCTCTAATAAAAGACCTTCCATCACACAGGGGCCTTGGGCATGAATAAACCGTCCCTGACCCCCGTTTTTGAAGCGGTCGATAATAATGGCCGGTTCTATTCCCAGAACGCTTTGTACAGGGCCGGTCATTCCAAGGTCGGTCATATAGGCTGTTCCTTGCGGAAGAATCTGTGCGTCAGAGGTTTGCACGTGGGTGTGAGTGCCGAAAACCGCCGACGCTCTTCCGTCAAGATAAAATCCCATAGCCCTTTTTTCGCTGGTGGTTTCTGCGTGGAAATCCACAAGAATTATGGATGCACCATCGTTTTTGGCACGGTCAATAAGGCTGTCGGCAGCGGTGAAGGGATTATCTGCCTGTAATGTCTCAAGGTAAACCTGACCCAGCAGATTTATAACCGCAACCTTAGTATATCCCATATCTACGGTACAGTATCCCGTTCCGTATTTGGCTGAAGGCAGATTGTGGGGGCGAAGCATAAATTCGTTGCTGTCTAAAAGGGGACGTGCGTCCTTTCGGTGAAGGGTGTGGTTACCACCGGTAATAACGTCGGCGCCCGCAGAGAAAATGGT
>JAXJWR010000265.1:0-4982 GCA_036307905.1 Acutalibacteraceae bacterium | reverse complement strand
GGCTCGAACCTGTGACCCTCTGCTTGTAAGGCAGATGCTCTTCCAGCTGAGCTATACCCCCATTTTTTGCTCGCGTCATATCGTTTGATTTCCAGCGGCAGGTATTATAATACCACAACCCTTTTTATTTGTCAACAACTTTTTTTATTTTTTTTAAAATTTTTTTAAATAAGTTTTTTGACCTCTTCGGGAGTGAATTTATACACCTTATCACAGAAGTGACAGTCTACCTCAATAACCGGTAATTCCTCGGCCATAGAAGTCAGTTCTTCCCTTCCAAGACTGATAAGAGCCTTTGCAACCCTCTCCTTATCACAGTTACATTTATACTCGATATCCTGTGTATATAGAACCTCTACATCAAATTCCTTAAGAGCAGCGCGGACTATATCCTCGGGGGTCATTCCATCGCTGAGCATAGCGGTAACCGAAGGCAGCTCATTTATACTTTTTTCAAGTTTATCTATAGTTGCATCACTGGCGGCAGGGAGAAGCTGAATTATATATCCGCCTGCGGCCTTAACGGATAAATCGGGATTAACAAGAACACCCAAAGCACACACGGTAGGTATCTGCTCGCTATGGGCATAGTAGGAGGTAACATCCTCGGCAATTTCGCCCGATACAAGAGGCACCGAGCCTGAAAACGGCTCTTTAAGTCCTAAGTCTTTAAGAACATAAAGCAGTCCGTTTGTACCTACCGCTCCGCCTACGTCAAGCTTGCCCTTAGAATTAAGAGGAAGCTCTACCACAGGGTTTTGAACATAGCCGCGGACGTCTCCGTTAAAATCAGACACCACGATAAGAGAGCCTGTGGGACCGTCGCCGTTTACACGAAGGGTGATGCTGTCATCCTTACCCTTAAGCATATTACCCATCATCGATCCTGCGGTAAGAAGGCGACCAAGGGCGGCGGTAACTACGGCAGAGGTATGATGTATCTGCTCGGCACGGTTTACTATATCGGTGGTATCAACAGCGGTGGCCATAACCTCGCCGTCGGATGTAATTGTACGAATAAGCTTTCCCATAATATATTTCCTTTATATCTTTCTTGTTACGTATATATTGCGCTGTGATTTATCGCCGGGAGGATTAAAGGTATTTTCCTCAAACACCGCTTCAAGCTTAAGTCCCGCATCTGCCAGCGCTAATTTAATTTCTTCATCGGTATATGCTATTTCCGAAAAAACTTCTGTTACCCTTTCTTTTTTGAAGATACCGGTTTTATATGTGAAATCTACCGATATTTCCACCGTAACACCGTCTGCAAGCAGTCGGTTGTTCCATATACAGGTAACTCCCTTTTTATGCATTTTATAGGCATTGTTTGCCAACACCCTTTGGTGCTTATATAGGGTATTCATATCGAATACAAAAAGCCTTCCCTCTTCTAAAAACAGGGATATTTTTGCGATGGTATTTTTAAACTCGTTATAGTCGGTAATATGATTTAGGCTATCAAGACAAGAAACTGCTCCGTCCACCGTGCCGTAAAGGTCAAGCTCTGCTCCCTTTTGGCAGAGGTACATAACAGGCTTGTTGAGCTCGGCATTTTTTGCCTGCGCTTCGCACAGCATACCCTCTGACATATCTACCCCTATTACGTCGATACCGTGTTTTGCAAACTCTGTGGAAAAACTTCCCGTTCCGCAGGCAAAATCCAGCAGAAGGGTGGGCTTTTTATCGAACTTCTCGAAAATCTGCAAGATATAAGCCGTTCTTTTTTTATAGTCCACGTCGTATGTAAAAATATCGTAAAACGGAGAAAAATTATTATAATTGCTCATTGAGTTTTCCCAGAAGTTTGGTAAAATACTCGCGGTCGGTTTCCATCGCTCTCTTTACTCTGCTGACGGTGGCGCTGGAAGCTCCGGTTTCTTCAACTATTTCGCTGTAAACGCGATTTTCGCTTAAAAGCTTTGCTACATAAAGGCGCTGGGCAATAAGCTGGGTTTCCTTGCTTGTACAAAGAAACTTGAAAAAGTTTTTAGCCTCTTCGGTTGTTTCCAAAGCGGCTGCTGCAGCATAAAAATATTCTTCCGAAACGGTTTTCATTTTATCCATTAGAATTCTCCTTTGCGGTGGGGCTTATATCTGTCCTGCGACGCTTTTAAAGTAATCCAGCGTATCTTTAACGATAGAATCTATAAGGTCGCACTTGGTTTCGATGGTGGCATCGCTCTCAACTATACTGAATATCTCGGCTTTGGCCATTTCGCCCTTGCCCATAATAAGACTGAGAAGCTCTTTTTTGTTTTCGGAACTTGATGCCGAGATGACCGTCGTATATTTAACCGATTCCTGCACAATGGTTCCGATAGCTATGGACCCCTGTTTAAGCGCGTCCGAATCTTCGGGAGATTCTGTTGGGGTTTCTGCTTTTTCCTTTGGGGCTTCTGCTACGACGGCCACAGGTTTTGTGGGTTCGTCGATTACGGTATCGTTAGACATATCGGAGGTATTTACAACAAAACCCTCGTTTTTCTGAGAGGCTACCTCCTGCACTTTTGAAGGGGCCGAAAGCTGAGCATTTTTCTCTTTTTCGGCACTAAGCTTTATTTTAAGGTTTTCTATTTCTGTTTTGAGTTCCTTATTTTCCTGTCTTTCAATCTGGAGCTCACGCTGAAGAGAATTCATAGAATCAATAATCTGTTCTACCTTTTTTATGAGTTCTTTTTTTCTCATTATTTCGTTTCTCCCCTTCTTTTAACTTTAGTATATAAAAGGATAAATCCTGCCATAACCACAATTCCCAGCAATATTCCACCCGTATCGATAAGCACGTCGGAAACACGGCCTGCCCTTCCGGGAACGAAAATCTGGTGAATTTCGTCGCTTATTGAATAAACAACACAAAGGCCAAAAGACACCAAAAGCTTAACCGGATTTGTTAGAGTATAGGTATTTACTGCACCCAGAACCAAAAAGCCCAATGCGGCATAAATGCAAAAGTGGGCAGATTTGCGAACAAGGTACTGTGTTTTTACTATTATACTCTGCTGTTCATTTTCGTCCATAGAGGCAAAATCCGAATCCAGCCAGGAAAACAGATTTTTAGCGAAGCTATTAGACTGGTCGGTGGACGCTGTTGCATCACGAGACGAATGCCAGAAAATGAATATCATTACGCACAGCGCCAAAAATATAAACAAATATCTGGCGACGTATACTTTACTGCTCTTTATCATTGTTTTTTCAAATACTCCATCGCAGAAACTATATACGGGTCTTGGCTGTAAGATAACTGGTACTTATATTTTTCCTGTTCCTCGGTGAATTTAACCTCAATATCGGGGGCAATACCTTTTTCGTTAAAAGATTTTCCGCTGTGAGGGAAAAATTCGGCAACTGTGAAGGAAACACTTGTTGAGTCGTGCAAAGTATAGGTGGTTTGCATTACTCCCTTGCCAAAGGTATTATTACCAACCGATATTCCCTTTCCGAAATCCTTAATTGATGCAGTAAAAAGCTCCGACGCGCTGGCGCTGAGTTCGTTAGTTAGCACCGCCATGGGAAGGTCGATTTCGTCGGGGTCGGATTTAGCCAGGGTTTCGGTTTGACCGTTTGCATATTTAACCGTCATAATAGTTCCTTCCGGGCAGAGATAGTCCACCATCTCGGTGACCGAATCTACAGTACCTCCACCGTTTGAACGAAGATCAAATATAAGGCCCGTGGCCCCCTTTGAGGTGAGCTGATTTATGGCATTTTTAAACTGCGCCACCGTTTCTGCATTAAAGGTGGTAATTTGAATATAACCCACCTTATCGGGCAGCATTTCGTAAAATATGGACTGAACGGCAAATTCTTCATACTCGATATTGGTATCGTACTTAGCATCGCCACGAACAAGACTGAGACTTACGGTATCACCGATTTGACGAAGCATTGAATCGACCGCTTTTTCATAACCCGTTTCGGTTACAGATACACCGTCTATCGAAACAATTCTATCTCCCTTTTGAAGGCCTGCACGAGCAGCAGGAGAATCGTCGTAAACGTTGCTTATATAAATATCGCCGTGATCGGGGTGACGGGTTATAATGATGCCGATTCCCTTTCCGTTGCCGCTGAGAGAATCGCTACGCTCGGCGGCACTTTCCTTGTCGTAATATCCGGCAAAACGGTCGCCAAGGCCGCTGACATATCCTCTCATAATACCGTCGATAACTTTTTCCTCGTTGATTTCGCCGTAGTAATTATTTTTTACAATGAATTCCAGCTCTTTAAGTTTTAAATAGCCGGTATCGTTTATAAAAACAAAGTAAAAAAGAGTAAATGATATAAAAACACTTGTAACCGTAGTGATAACTACGGCTAAAATTATAGGCGATATTCTTCTTTTTTTCTTGTTTTTCTCGATGATTACTTCACTGTTTTCCATATCTTCCTACAATAAACAAGAGTGTGAAACAAGGGGCATATGCCCCTTGTTTTTAATAATAATTCATGGGATTAACTGCTATACCGTTTTTACGGATTTCAAAATGGAGATGGTAGCCGGTGGATCTTCCGGTAGTTCCTACCTTACCGATAATCTGTCCCTTGCCTACCTTCTGGCCCGATCTGACAGTAATGCTACCGGGTGCAAGATGCGCATAAACCGAACGGAAGCTTGCTCCGTTATAGGTTCCGTGGTCGATAGAGAGGTAGTTACCGTATCCACCGCCGCAACCGCAGCTGTACACCTTACCGCTGCTGCTAACCTTTCCATAGTTATGGTTGCAGGAGCTGCACCATACGGTAACGGTACCCGATGCAATGGCAACGACCTTTGCATTGGCTATTCCGCCCTGTGCAATATCGATTCCTGCGTGTTTTTTGTTCCAACGAGGGCCGTACTCGGAGGTTCTGTTGGTAAATCCGGGAACAGGCCAAGCAAAGATTCCGTCGAAGGGAGAGGTGTCGATGGGAGGACGACTGAGTTCTTCCATCTTTTTGTTCCACTCGTCGATTTCTTTTTGAATCTGTGCATTCTC